>JBOHBY010000626.1:0-2841 GCA_050698635.1 Spirillospora sp. | reverse complement strand
GCTGCTGTGGGGTGACCCGGGGCTGGCCTGCGATCTCGCCGCCGAGGGCAGCGCCCTGTCGCGGGCCGGTGTCCCGTTCGAGGTCGTCCCTGGCGTGTCCGCGGTGACCGGCGTGCCCGGGTACGCGGGCATTCCGCTGACCGATCCCGAGACCCGCGAGGTCAGGTTCGTGGACGCCTCCGAGGGCGGCGTCGACTGGGAGCGGTTCGCCGCCGCCGGCGCCACGCTCGTGATCATCGGCGCTGAGGGCGCGGTGGCGGAAGTCTGCAAGGGCCTCGTCGCCGCCGGGCGCCCCGACACCACCCCGGCCGCGATGACGAGCCTCGGCACGACCACCGAGCAGGAGACCGTCGTGTCGACGCTGCAGAAGCTGGCGTCCGACACCAAGGGCATGGAGTCGCCGGCGCTGATCATCGTCGGCGACGTGGTCGGCTGGCGCGACGAGCTGTCCTGGTTCGAGACGAAGCCGCTGTTCGGGTGGCGCGTCCTGGTGCCGCGGACCAAGGAGCAGGCCGCGACGCTCTCGGACCAGCTGCGCGGGTACGGGGCCGTCCCTGACGAGGTCCCGACGATCTCCGTCGAGCCGCCGCGCACCCCGCAGCAGATGGAACGCGCCGTCAAGGGCCTGGTCACCGGACGGTACGCGTGGGTGGTGTTCACCTCCACCAACGCGGTCAAGGCCGTCCGGGAGAAGTTCACCGACTACGGGCTCGACGCCCGCGCGTTCGCCGGGCTGAAGGTCGCCGCCGTCGGCGAGCAGACCGCCGCCGCGCTCGTCGAGTTCGGCATCCAGCCCGATCTGACGCCGTCCGGTGAGCAGTCGGGCGAGGGCCTGGCGCGCGAGTGGCCGCCCTACGACGAGGACCTCGACCCGATCAACCGGGTCCTGCTGCCGCGCGCCGACATCGCCACGGACGTGCTCATCGCCCGGCTGACCGAGCTCGGCTGGGAGTGCGAGGACGTGACCGCCTACCGGACGGTCCGCGCCGCGCCGCCGCCCGAGCCGATCCGCAACGCGATCAAGGGCGGCGGGTTCGACGCGGTGCTGTTCACCTCGTCGTCCACGGTGAAGAACCTGATCGGGATCGCGGGCAAGCCGCACAAGGTGACGGTCATCGCGGTGATCGGCCCGCAGACGGCGAAGACGGCCGAGGAGTACGGGCTGCGCGTCGACGTGATGGCGGACGAACCGTCGGTCTCGGCCCTCGCCGAGGCCCTCGCGGAGTACGGTGCGAGGTGGCGGACATCCCGGGCCGAAGCGGGCGAACCGCCCCGCAAGCCGAGCCAGATGCGCCGCGGCGCCCGCCGCCGCAAGTGACGCGACCATCCCACACGACGGGGAGTTTCCGAATGTCCGCACAGTTTCCGGTGGCACGGCCGCGCCGCCTGCGGCGCACGCCCGCGCTGCGCCGGATGGTGGCCGAGACGCGGCTCGCCCCCGCCGACCTGGTGCTGCCGATGTTCGTCAAGGAGGGCATCGACGAGCCGCAGCCCGTCTCGTCGATGCCGGGCGTCGTCCAGCACACCCGCGACAGCCTCCGCAAGGCCGCGCACGAGGCGGTCGAGGCCGGGGTCGGCGGGATCATCCTGTTCGGCATCCCGGCGGTCAAGGACGGCGCCGGCTCCGCCGCCGACGACCCGGACGGGATCGTCCAGCTCGCGACGCGCGACCTGAGCTCCGACCTCGGTGACTCGACCGTCCTCATGACGGACCTGTGCCTGGACGAGTACACCGACCACGGGCACTGCGGCGTCCTCACCCCGTCCGGTGAGATCGACAACGACGCGACGCTGGAGCGGTACGCGTCCATCGCGCTCGCGCAGGCCGAGGCGGGCGCGGCGGTCATCGGCCCGAGCGGCATGATGGACGGCCAGGTCGCCGCGATCCGCACCGCGCTCGACGGCGCCGGCCACCCCGACATCGCGATCATGGGGTACTCGGTGAAGTACGCGTCGGCGTACTACGGCCCGTTCCGGGAGGCGGCCGAGTGCGCGCCGCAGTTCGGCGACCGGACCACCTACCAGCAGGACCCGGCGAACACCGAGGAGGCGCTGCGCGAGGTGCTCCTCGACCTCGACGAGGGCGCCGACATGGTCATGGTGAAGCCGGCCGGGGCCTACCTCGACATCGTCCGCCGCGTCCGCGACACCGTGGACGTGCCCGTCGTCGCCTACCAGGTCAGCGGCGAGTACGCGATGATCGAGGCCGCCGCTGAGAAGGGCTGGCTCGACCGCGACCGGACGATCATGGAGTCGCTGCTGGCGATCCGCCGGGCGGGCGCCGACGTCGTCCTCACCTACTGGGCCACCGAGGTCGCCCGCCGCCTTTTGTAGATTCCCGCCATCCTGGGACGCGTCCTAGTCAATTAGGGTCGTTTCCGGGGGTTGCCGTGTGCGCGGTTTCGCGCGCCGGGCATCATCGTTAACCAGGAACCCACGTTCGACCTTGGGGTATTGGGGGCGGAGATGCTGGCGGTCTCGGGGAACAGAAGGCTGAAGGCGGCACGCGACCGGATGGCCTCGGCGGCGCGGGAGTACGCCGCCCTCGGCTGGTCCTGCTTTCCGGGCGCGCACCCCCCGAACGCGGCCGACCGCCGGGGCGGGGTCGACCGTAAGGGCGGGGGTGGTGCCAGGGCGTGTTCGTGCGACCGGATCGGCTGTCCCGACCCGGGCGCGCATCCGGTGTCGGCGGCCTGGGCGCACCAGGCCAGCGTGGACACGGCCGTCATCGACCGCTGGTGGGCCGAACGCCCGCAGGCCAACATCATCCTGCCGACCGGCCGCGTCTTCGACGTGTTCGACGTCCCCGCCGCCGCGGGCGCCCGCGCCCTCGACCGGATC
>JBOHBY010000625.1:0-3270 GCA_050698635.1 Spirillospora sp. | reverse complement strand
CTGCTGGCCGACGCGGTCGTGCGGGCCCGCGCGCGGGGCCGCGACGTGCGGGCCGTGGTGGTGACCCTTCCCGACAACCCGACCGGGACGATCGCGTCCGAGGACACGGTGAAGCGGCTGTGCGCGGTGGCGCGCGAGCTGGGCCTGGTCATCATCTCGGACGAGATCTACCGCGACCTGGTCCACGCGCCCGGACGATCGGTACCGAGCCCAGCCCGGTACGCGCCGGAGCGGACGGTCGTGACGACGGCGTTGAGCAAGAACCTGGCGGCGGGCGGCTGGCGTCTCGGCGTCGCGCGGCTGCCGGACGGCCCGTTCGGCCGCGAGTTGCGCGACAGCGTGCTGGGCGTGGCGAGCGAGATGTGGTCCAGCGCGCCCGCGCCGATGCAGCACGCCGCCGCGTACGCCTTCGCCGAGCCACCGGAGCTGGTGGAGCACATCGACCGCAGCCGGCTCCTGCACGCCGCGATCACGGGCGCGGTCGCGGACCGGTTCGCCGCGGCGGGGGCCCGCGTCGCGCGGCCGGAGGCAGCGTTCTACGTCTACCCGGACTTCGGCCCGATCCGCGACGCCCTGCATGCCAACCACGGCGTCGAGACGGCGGCCGATCTCACGCACCTGCTTTTGGAACGTTACGGCGTCGGTGTCCTGCCGGGCGGCTCGTTCGGGGACGCCCCGTCGGCGCTGCGGATGCGGGTGGCGCCGAGCCAGCTCTACGGCGACGACGACGAGCAGCGCCTCGCCGCGCTGGCCTCGCCCGCCCCGGCGACCCTGCCGTGGATCTCCGGCGCCCTGGACCGGCTGAGCGACGTCCTGGCGGACCTCTCCGAGACGGCCACCGTCGGCGAGCCCGTCCCGGCGTGACCGGAGCGGCCGCCGAATTACGGGTGGAATTGCGGAGGGTAAGGGAGTCGAACCCCTTCGAGTGTCACCTCGACTTCAGTTTTCGAAACTGCTGCCTTACCGTTCGGCCAACCCTCCGGGTGCGTCCGGATGAGCGCCGCGGGCCGTCCGTCAGAGGACGGTCCGCGGCACCGGACGCCAGTGGACCAGCAGGGAGTCGAACCCTGATCGCTTCCTTGCGAGGGAAGCGTGCTTCCGTTACACCACAAGCCCATCGTGCGCGGTCAGCAGGGGCGGTAGGAGTCGAACCCACTTTCCGCCGGTTTTGGAGACCAGCCGCCTATCCGGTGGCTCACCCCTTCGCTGTGTTCAATGATGCGAGGGTTCCCGGGCGGACACAAAGTGTTTTCTGCGTAAAGGCCCGGATGCGCACCGTCATCGGACCGTGATCGTCCAGGGAGGGCCTCCACCCGACACGACCGGCGCGTATAAGCGTGGTGTAAGGTCCAACGACGCACGGGGCGAACGTCACGAATCGACCGGGGGCAGGCCAAGGGACGTCCAGTCCGCCCTGCCCGTGGTAAACCCGAGACAGGCACGATGTGACGCGAATGATGATGAAGGCGAGGGGGCCCGCCATGAGGCACGCACGGGACGGCGCCGCCGCGGCGATGAGCGCCGCCTCCAGGATTCTCGTCGCGCGGGGCACGAACGAGCCCCAGGAGATGGAGAACCCGGACGTCGCCTGGGGCCAGCGCGCCCGCGACGGCGTGTGGGTGCCGACCAAGGACGGGCAGCGCATCCACCTCGGCATCGACGTGGCCGCGGCCGACACCGTCGCGCAGGTCCTGCGTCCCAGCCTGCGGGTGTTCGTGGGCGTGGACGTCGACACCGACATCGTCGCGCAGACCACCGCCGGCGGCGTGCGGCTGCTGACGGTGATCCACGGGCCCGACGCCCCCTCGGAGTTCCGGTTCGCGGTGTCGCTCGCCGACGGCCTGGCGCTGGAGTCGATGCCGTCGGGCGGGTACGACGTCGTCCACCTGCGGTACGGCGCGACCGTCGGCCGCCTCTACAACCCGTGGGCGAGCGACTCGATGTTCCGCCAGGTGAAGGCCGACTACACGCTGGAGGGGACGGCCGTGACGATGCGCGTCCAGCACAGCGACGCCTACTACCCGGTCGTCGCCGACCCGAACTACGAGCGCTGACCCGCGCCGCGAACCGCCGACCCCGCGCCGCGAACCGCTGACCGGACGCGAAGAGACGGCGGAGGCCCTGTCCCCTTCCCCGGTTGGGCCCTGTCCGGAACACGGGACGGTACGCGCCGCATAACGGGGTGCGCATGGCCGCACCGGATTCTCGTCATATGGTTGTGCACCACGGGCCGCGTCCCGGCCCCGGCCGCACGGGTTCCTGCACGGCGGGCCGGGTGCACGACCGTCCCGGGTCCCCGAGACTGGAGTCCTCGTGATCTTCACTCATGACACCGAGCACGCGCTCGCCGTCGTCGTCGACCTGATCAACACCGGTCCGGCGGCGTCCGGTGCCGAGGAGCTCGCCGGGCTGCCCGGCCTGCACGCCTACGTCGACCGCAACGACTTCAGCGACATCGGCGAGCTGACCGGCGCCGACCTCGCCCGCGCCCTCGACCTGCGCGAGCGCTTCCACGCCGTGTTCCGGGCCGGGGACGTCCCGGCCGCCGTCCAGAAGATCAACGAGATCGTCGGCGAGGTCCGCACCACCCCGCACCTGACCGACCACGACGGCTACGACTGGCACGTGCACTACTTCGCGCCGGGTGCGCCGCTCGGCGAGCACCTGGCCGCCGACGGCGGGATGGCGCTGGCGTACGTGGTCGCGGCCGGTGAGCTCGACCGGCTGCGCACCTGCGAGGCGCCGGACTGCTCACGCGTCCTGGTCGACCTGTCCCGCAACCGCTGCCGCCGCTACTGCGACAGCCGCACCTGCGGCAACCGCATGCACGTCGCCGCCTACCGCGCCCGCCAACGCGAAGCCGCGCTGTAGAGCGATCAGCCCGTCAGGGCGGTCACGGCCGCTAGAGCGCGGCGGGCGGCGGGGACGTCGTGGACGCGGAACACCCGCGCCCCGAGCAGCGCGGAGACGCCCAGCACGGCCATGGTGCCGACCCCGCGCTTGTCGACGGGACGGCCCAGCGTCTCGCCGATGAAGTCCTTGTTGGACACCGCGACGAGCACGGGCCAGCCGGTGGCGGTCAGCTCGCCGAGCCGCCGGGTGATCTCCAGGGACTGGCGGGTGTTCTTGCCGAAGTCGTGGGCGGGGTCGATGAGGATCGCGTCCCGCCGGACGCCGAGGGACGCGGCGCAGCTCCTCGGCGACGCCGACGTCCTCGCCGGGGCCGGCCTTCACGCCGCCGATGTCGACGATGTCGGCGCCGCCGTCGAC
>JBOHBY010000624.1:0-2893 GCA_050698635.1 Spirillospora sp. | reverse complement strand
CGCCGGACGCCGCCGGTCCGTCCGGGCTGGCACACCGCAGGGGAACGAGTCGCTTCCCCCGTCCGGGCCGGGGCGGCATCCCGTCCTTGGGCACCGCGGGGCCGTGCGCGGCGTGCGCGCACGACTTCTCTCGACGTCAAGACACAGCATGTCCCGGACTTATCTTGATGTCAAGAATCTGCGCGGGTGGCGATCACGAAGATCCGCCGGAAGGGGAACACGGTGCCGTAGGGGGCGGACGGGTACGCCTGCCTGAGCCTGTCCCGGTAGTCGGCGAGGAATTCGTCCGTCTCGGCGCGGTCGAGGGCGGACAGGACGGGGCGCAGCGTGCTGCCCTTCACCCATTCGAGGACGGGGTCCTCGCCGTGCAGGACCTGGGCGTAGGTCGTCTCCCAGGCGTCGACCGCGCAGCCGTGGCGGGTGAGGAGGTCGAGGTAGCCGGGCGGGTCGAGGATGGGGGCGTCGTGCTGGAGCGCGCCTAGCTTGGCGCGCCAGCGGTCGGAGCGGCCCAGCTCGCGCAGCAGGACGTGGCTGGGCTCGCCGAAGTTGCCGGGGACCTGGAAGGCGAGCCGTCCGCCCGGTGTGAGCGCGTCGGCCCACTGGGGCAGCAGTTCGGGGTGTTCGGGGATCCAGTGCAGGACGGCGTTGCTGACGATGAGGTCGACGGGGTGGTCGGGCCGCCAGGCGGCGACGTCCCCGACGCGGAAGCCCAGCCGTCCGGGGATCTCGCGCCCGCGAGCTTCGGCGATCATGTCGGCGGAGCCGTCGACGCCGTCGATGACCGCGTCCGGCCAGCGGTCGGCGAGGGTGGCGGTCAGCTCGCCCGTCCCGCAGCCGAGATCGACGACGCGGGCGGGGGCGGGGCCGGTGAGGCGGCCGACGAGTTCGCGGAAGGGTCTGGCGCGTTCACCGACGAATGCCTCGTACTGCGCGGGGTCCCACACCGTCTTCATAGTCCGCCTCGCATGTCTTGACATCGAGATACAGCGTGCTCATCGCCTATCTTGATGTCAAGAGTAAGCAGGCCCGGTCCATCGGCGGATGCCGGCCCGGTCCTCCGGCGGATGCGGGCCAGGCCGGACGCTTCCTAGGCTCGCCCCCATGACATTCAGCGGAGAATCGGGCGGCTGGGCGCTGGTGCTCGGGCCGGGCGGGCCGGTCGGGACGGCGTGGCTGGCGGGCCTCGCCGAGGGGCTGCGGCGCGCGGGCGTCGAACCGGCGACCGCGGAGCCGATCGTCGGGACGTCGGCGGGCGCGATCGCCGGTGCGATGATCGCGACAGGGCGTGAGCTGGCCGAGGTGGCGGAGCTGCCGCCCCAGAGCCGGGACCGGCCCCCGGCGGACCTCTCGGTCATGATCCGGGCGCTCGAACTGACCGGCGACGGCGACCTGGACCCGGACGAGGTCAGGCGCCGGATCGGACGGCTCGCGCTGGAGGCCGAGGCGCTCCCCGAGGAGCGGCACCGCACTGGGATGCGCTTCCTCGTCGGGACGGATGAATGGCCCGTCCGGCGGACGGAACGGCCGCGCCTGCTCGTCACGGCCGTGGACGTCGAGTCGGGCGAGCCGGTCGTGTGGGACGGGAGCGGCGGCGTCCCGCTGTCGGCCGCCGTCGCGGCGAGCAGCGCCGCGCCCGGGTTCGCCGAGCCGGTGACCGTCGAGGGCCGCCGCTACATGGACGGCGCGTTCGGCGGCGGTTCCCACGCGCATCTCGCGGCGGGCGCGGACGTGGTCGTGGTGGTCGAGCCGATCGCCCGGATGTCGGACGGCTCGGACGGCTCGGACGGCTCGGACGGCGACGTTCGGATCGTCCCCGATGAGCGGGCGCTGGAGGCGTTCGGCGACAACGTGGGCGACATGTCGCGCTGGGCGCCCGCGTTCCAGGAGGGTCTCCGCCAGGCGCCGGAGGCGGCGCGGCTGATCGGGGAGGCCGTCACGGCTCAGGGCGGGTGATGAGGCCGCGGTCGAGGGCGACGATGACGGCGTGCGTGCGGTCGCTGACGTCGAGTTTGGCGAAGACGCGCAGCAGGTGCGTCTTGACGGTCGCCTCGGCGATGACGAGGCGGCGGCCGATGTCGGCGTTGGACAGCCCGTCCGCGACGGCGTTGAGGACGTCGATCTCCCGCGCGGTCAGCGCCACCGGCGCGGGCCGCCGCATCCGGGCGACGAGCTTCTCGGCGACGCGCGGCGCGAGGACGGTCTCGCCCCGCGCGGCGGCGTGGACGGCCTTGACGAGCTGGTCGCGGGTGGTGTCCTTGAGCAGATAGCCGATCGCGCCGGCCTCGATCGCGTGCTCGATGTCGGCGTCGGTGTCGTAGGTGGTCAGGACGAGGACGCGGGCGCCGCCCCGGCGGGTGATCTCGGCGGTGGCGGCGACGCCGTCCAGGACGGGCATGCGCAGGTCGAGCAGCACCACGTCGGGACGGAGCCGTTCGACGAGCTCGACGGCCTCGCGCCCGTCGCCGGCCTCGCCGACGATGTCGATGGTCGGTTCGGCGGCCAGCAGCGCGACGACGCCCGCGCGCATGACGGTGTGGTCGTCCACGATGATGATCCGGAGCCTGCCGTCGCCGCCCGTCATGTGTCACGCCTCTCCGGAACCGTGTGCAGGGGGATCATGGCGAGGACGCGGGTGCCGTCGCCGGGTGAGCTGGTGACGGTGAGCTCGCCGCCGAGTTCGGCGAGGCGGCCGCGCATGCCGTCCAGCCCGAACCCGCGGGACTCGTCGCCGCTTTCACCGGTGCCGGCGACGAAACCGCGGCCGTCGTCGGTGATCTCCAGTTCGACGCCGTGCGGATGGTGTTCGAGGACGACGCCGACCGTGCTCGCCGCGGCGTGCTTGCGGACGTTGGCCAGCGACTCCTGCGTGCAGCGCAGCAGCGCGATCCGGGTC
>JBOHBY010000623.1:0-2676 GCA_050698635.1 Spirillospora sp. | reverse complement strand
TGTCGGTGGTGCGCTACGGCCGGCTCGCCGCCGCCGGGACCGTTCCCCCGCGCGCCCACCCGCGCCCCTACGTCGACGCGCTCATCGCCACCGCCGAGACGGTCTTCCCGCCGTCCGGCGAGGCGCCCGGCGGTGTCGCGCTCGGCGCGCCCCCGTCCTCGGGCGCCACGGCGGAGGAGATGGAGTGCGTGCTGCGCTGGCTCGACCTGCCCGGCGTCCGGCTCGTCGAGGTCGCCGGCACCTGGACGAGCCCCGCACACGGCGCCGAGGGCCTGCGCGAGTGGATCGACCGCGCCTACGACGTGTCGTACGAGCCGTCCAAACCCCGCAGCCACCGCCCACTAAGGTGACGGGGTGGCCCTGCCCCTCTACGACAGCCAGCCGGCCCGGCGCATCCCGTGGGTGACGTACCTGCTGGTCGCGGCCAACGTGGTGGTGTTCCTGATCACGCCGATGTCGAACTTCGCGACCTGGTACGGCGACGGCCAGGTCCGCACGTGCGAGATCGAGCACTTCAGCTACCGGTACGGGGCCGTCCCGAAGGAGCTGACGACCGGCGACCAGCGTCCGCTGCCGCCGGACGTCGTCGACGACTGCGGCCCGGCCGACTTCGGCAAGGCGCCGTGGACGTCCGCGTTCACCTCGATGTTCCTGCACGCGGGCGCGCTGCACCTGCTCAGCAACCTGGTCGCGCTGTTCGTCGTCGGCATGGGCGTCGAGGACCGGCTCGGCCGATGGCGCTACCTGTTCAGCTACCTGTTCTTCGGGCTCGTCGCCGTCTACGGGTACGCCTGGACGTCGCCCGGCTCCACCGTCCCGCTGATCGGCGCGTCCGGCGCCATCGCCGGGGTGATGGGCGCCTACGTAATCCTGAACCCGCGCGGACGCGTCGTCAGCTGGGTCCCGCCGGTCATCGTGGTTCGGTTGCCGGTGTGGGTGGTGCTCGGCTACTGGTTCGTCCTGCAATGGTTGTCGCTGGGCGACGACACGAGCAACGTGGCCTACGCCGCGCACATCTACGGCTTCGTCGCCGGGGTGGGGTTCGCGCTCCTCGCCCGCCGCGCGGGCCCCACCCGGCGCCTCGCCGCCCTGAGCCGCGGCTGAACCCCCGCGAGGGACCCGGCAGGCGTCCCGATAGGGTCGGAGCGTCCGGTTCTCAGGGGAGGGTGAAGTGGTCACTGCGATCGTGTTCGTCAAGGCCGACGTCGCGCGCATCCACGAGGTGGCCGAGACGATCGCGGCCCTGGACGGCGTCAGCGAGGTCTACTCCATCACCGGCGACCACGACCTCATGGTGATGGTCAGGGTGCGCCGCCACGAGGAGCTGAACGACATCATCCCTGGCCGCCTCAACAAGGTCCCCGGCATCGTCGCCAGCGAGACCCACATCGCGTTCCGCACCTACTCCCAGCACGACCTGGAGCAGGCCTTCGCCCTCGGCCTCCCCGACGCCGACTAGCCCTCCAGGGCCGACTAGCCCTTCAGGCGCTGGGACGTCTCGATCCAGCGGTCGAGGAGGGCGGCCGCCTCGCCGGAGTCGACGGCGGCGGCGGCGCGCTCGAAACCGTCACGGAGCGCCGCGGTGAGCCCGGACGGCGCGGGCGCCCCCTCGTAGGCGGCGATGAGCGCGGCGGCGTTCAGCAGGACCATGTCGCGGACGGCCCCCTGCCGCCCGGCGAACGTCTCCCGCGCGACCCGGCCGTTGAACTCCGCGTCGGCGCCGCGCAGGTCTTCGGGCTTGGCGGGCGGGATGCCGAGGTCGGACGGGTCGAACGTCGTCTCCGTCGCCGTCCCGTCGCGGACGACCCACACCGTCGAGGTGCCGGTCGTCGTCAGCTCGTCCAGGCCGTCGTCGCCGCGGAACACCAGCGACGAGCAGCCGCGCGCGGCGAACACGCCCGCGACGACGCCCGCCATCCGCGGATGGAACACGCCGACCGCCTGCGCGCCGGGGCGCGCCGGGTTCGTCAGCGGGCCGAGGAAGTTGAACACCGTCGGGGTGCCGAGCTCGCCGCGCGTGCGCGCCGCGTGCTTGAGCGCCGGGTGGTAGAGCGGCGCGAAGCAGAAGGTGATGCCGATCTCCTCGGCGACCCGGGCGGTCGCCTCCGGCGGCAGGTCGATCGCGACGCCGAGGTGCTCCAGCAGGTCGGCGGCGCCGCACGACGACGACGCGGCCCGGTTCCCGTGCTTGACGACCCGGATGCCCGACGCCGCCGCGACCACGGCGGCCATCGTCGAGATGTTCACGGTGTGCGCCCGGTCGCCGCCCGTCCCGACGAGGTCGGCGATGGGGCCCGGCACGTGGATCGGCGTGGCGTTGTCCATCATGCCCTCGGCGAGGCCGGTGACCTCCTCGACCGTCTCGCCCTTGGCGCGCAGCGCGACCGCGAAGCCCGCGATCTGCACGTCGGTGGCGTCCCCGGCCATGATGCTGTTCATGGCCCAGGCGGTCTCCTCGCTGCTCAGCGAGTCGCCGGAGAGCAGTGCGTTCAGGAGTGAGGGCCAGGTGGTGCGCGCGTCCATAGTCCCCTACCGGGTGTGGTGTCGGGTGCTCGAACAGGGTCCTCGCGAAAGGGTCCTACAAAGCGGGGAGACGGTTGGCCAGGCGCTCGCGCAGCAGCCCGGCGACCGCGTTCGCGGCGGCCATCGGGTCGAGCGGCAGGCTCACCACGGCGT
>JBOHBY010000622.1:0-4338 GCA_050698635.1 Spirillospora sp. | reverse complement strand
CACCTGGACGCCGTCGAACCCGACGTCGTGCGCGAGGTCGACGCCGTCCGTCGCGGACACGAAGGGGCAGTACACGACGCAGCCCGGCTGCTCCTGCCTGACCAGTTCCAGGTCGGCGCGGACGGCGTCCAAACCCCGGTGGCTCGGCGTTGCGAGGACGATCTCCGGCACACCCGATCGGGCCAGCAGCCGCAGGAACGCGGTCTTCTGCTCGCGGGTCGCCGCGACGCCGGGCATCGACTCGATCGCCCGCATCGAGGTGTCGCGGAGCCGGACGCGTTCGGGCATCGCACCGGTCACCGCCGGGTCGCGGTTCGCGGGGGCCACCGACCAGCGGCCCGCCTCGTAGGCGCCGGGCGTCCGGGAACGGTTGACGTCCGCGCGGAACCGTTCGATCTGCGTGCCGGTCAAGCCGTCCATCAGGCCCCGGTCGCCGGTGAGGTCAGGGTCACCAGGTCGGCGAACGCGTCGAGCTGCTCCATCTGGTCGTACATGGGGTGCAGGATCAGCTCGTCCACGCCCGCGTCGAACAGCTCGCCCAGCTGCTCGGCGCAGCGCTCCGGCGGGCCGAACACGGCGACCCGGTCGGCCATGCCCGCCGCGTCGTAGACCGGATTCCCGCCGAACGCCCGGTCGAACGCGGGGATCAGACGCTCCCGCGCCAGTTCCACGGTCTTCTCGACCCCGATGTAGACGCTCTTGGAGACGGTGAAGGTCGCCGGGTCGCGTCCCTGCTCGTCCAACGCCTGCTTGACGATCGCGAGCTGGTCGAAGAAGTCGTCCGTCGCGGCGGGTCCGGCGCCGTTCCATCCGTCGGCGATGCGGACGGCGCGCCGCAGGGCCGGTTCGGCGCGGGCGCCGATCCAGATGGGCGGGCCGGGCTTCTGCACGGGTTCGGGTTGGGCCCGGATGCCGGAGAACGAGTAGATCTCCCCGTCGTATCCGGCCTCCGACCCGCTCCACAGGGCCCGCATCACGCCGATGCCCTCGATCAGGCGCCGGACAGGCCGGTCGGTCGGGATGCCCAGCGCGGCGAGGGTCTCCCGGTGGTAGTCGAGCCCGACGCCGAGCCCGACGGTGAGCCGTCCGCCGGACAGCTGGTCGATGGTGGCCAGCTCCCGGGCCTGGACGGCCGGGTTCCGCCGCCCCGAGTACAGCACGCCGATGCCGAGCCGCAGCCGTTCGGTGACGCCGGCCAGGTACGACAGCATGTGCAGCCCGTCGAGCGAGAAGTTCGCGGCGCTCAGCGTGTCCTGCGTGAAGATCCCGGAGAAGCCGAGCTCCTCCGCGCGGCGCGCGAACGGCACCAGCAGGGCCGGATCGGTCGGCGCCCCGACCGAAAGCCTCCGCCCACTCGGCTTGACCACGTCAGTAACGGACTCCACGCCCACCGCCCCGGCTTTTCGATTCGTTTCGCTTTCCATCGCACTGCTCCCTGGAGCGCTCCGAGTATGTGAGCGCCGTGTTGTGATTGTCAACAGTAAGGCGAGGTGGTCGGGTGCGGCTCAGCGGGCTTCGTCCGCCGCCGATATCCGGCGCACTGACCTCCCGTACTTACTGGTAGGCAAGGGTGTACGGGAGTCAGCGGCTTTGTTCGGACCACTCCCGCCGAAGCGGAACGGCGGCGGCTCGCCACCCCCCTCGCGCGACCCTGGACGAGCCGCGCGCGCCAAATACGCCGTACGCCGTCGCCTGTCGGCGGCCGCCCATTCCGGACGGCCCTGAATAGCCCTCAGCCTCCATGAACACGGCTCTGCGCGAAAGCACCGCCGGGGAAAACAATGTCTCAGGACCGAGACTTTTTCCATTCCTCGACTGTTGACATCGACAACAGCACGCCCGCATTCTGCCGGGGATGACGAGGTGATGAACTTGGGCGAACGTTCCACCGGTGCCCGCTGGCTGTGGCTGGTGCGGCGGCTGCTGCTCGGTGCGGCGGTCGTGCTGCTGGTCTCGGTCCTGGTGTTCTTCGCGACACAGGTACTGCCCGGCGACGCGGCCCGCGCCGCCCTCGGACGGGAGGCGACCCCCGACCGCGTCGCCGCCCTCCGCGCCGAGCTCGGGCTCGACAAACCACTGCTCCAGCAGTACTTCTCCTGGCTCGGCGGCATCCTCAGCGGCGATCCGGGCGAGTCGCTGGTCACGAAGGAGAAGGTCGCCACCCTGGTCGGCGACCGGATCGTCAACTCCGCGGTGCTCGTGCTGATCTCGGCGGCGATCGTGGTGCCGCTGTCGGTGCTGGTCGGCGCGCTGACCGGGAGCTGGCGCGACCGTCCGGCCGACCGGGTGATGCTCGTGGTCACGCTCGGACTCACCGCGCTGCCCGAGTTCATCATCGCGCTGCTGCTGGTGATCCTGTTCGCGACATCGGTGTTCCATCTGCTGCCCGGCACGGTGCTGCTGGCACCGGGGCAGAGCCCGTTCAGCGACATGGAACAGCTCGTCCTGCCGGTGGTCGCGCTGGTGCTGGGGGTGCTGCCCTATCTGGCCCGGCTGGTGCGCGGGTCGGTGATCGACGCGTACGAGTCGGAGTACGTCCGCACGGCACGGCTCAAGGGCGTGCCGGAACGCGTCGTGCTGCGGCGGCACGTCCTGCCGAACGCGCTCGTCCCCGCCATCCAGGGAACCGCGCTCGCGCTGGCGTACCTGACCGGCGGGATCCTCGTCATCGAGCAGGTCTTCAACTACCCGGGCCTCGGCAGCGCCCTGGTGGACGCGGTGAACAACCGCGACGTCCCGGTGATCCAGCTCATCTGCCTGCTGTTCGCCGCCAGCTATGTGGTCTTCAACCTCCTCGGAGACGTCCTGACCGTGTACGTCACACCCCGGCTGCGAACGGCGGGCGCATGAACACCGCACTGCTGCGCCGCTGCCTCCGCGAGCCGCGCATCCGCGTCGGCCTGGTGCTGACCGGGCTCGTCCTGCTGGTGACCTTCGCCGGACCGTTCCTCGCGCCGCACGCGCACAACGACATCATCGGCGCGCCCTACGCGGCGCCGTCGTCCGACGCCCTGCTCGGCACCGACTACCTCGGCGAGGACGTGCTGTCCCGCGTGCTCGCCGGCGGGCGGAGCATCGTGTGGATCTCGTTCGCCGGCACGCTGGCGGGCGTCGCCGTCGGCGCCGTCATCGGCATGACCGCGGCCTACAGCGGCGGCGTGCTCGACGAGGTGCTGATGCGCGCGATGGACGTCCTGCGCGCGTTCCCGCCGCTCGTCCTCATCCTGCTCCTGGTGGCGATGGCGAAGGCCAGCACGAGCCTGCTGCCGCTGATCGTGGCGGTGGCGTGGGTGCCGCAGGTCGCGCGGGTGGCGTACGGCGCGTCCAGGGAGGTCGTGTCGAGCGAGTTCGTCGAGTCGGCGGAGACGCTCGGCGCGCCGCGGCTGCGCATCGTCCGCCGGGAGATCCTGCCGAACGTCATGACCCCGCTGATGGTCGAGTTCGGGCTCCGGCTCACCTGGTCGATCGGGATCGTCACCGCGATGAGCTTCCTCGGCGTCGGCCTCCAGCCGCCCGCCGCCGACTGGGGACTGATGATCAAGGAGAACTACCAGGGCCTGGCGCTCCAGCCCTGGGGCGTGGTGCTGCCGGTGCTGTTCATCGCGGTGTTCACCTTCGGCACCAACCTGATCACCGAGGGCTTCTCCTGGACGGTGGCCCGCGTCTCGTCCCAGGAGGCGAAGTCATGACGGCGGTGACGGTCACGGGCCTGCGCATCGACCTGACCGGACGCGGCGTCGACGTCGTCGACTGCGTGGACTTCTCGATCGACGCGGGCGAGGTGCTCGGCCTGGTCGGCGAGTCCGGATCGGGCAAGACCACGGTCGGGCTCGCGCTGCTCGGCGACGCCAGGCGCGGCGCGCGCATCGCCGCCGGGACCATCATGATCGACGGCCAGGACGTCGCGACCCTCGCCCCCGGCAAGCTCACCGCGCTGCGCGGCCACACGGTCGCGTACGTGCCGCAGGATCCGTCGATGGCGCTGAACCCGGCGCTGCGGATCCGCCGCCAGCTGACCGAGCTGTTCGAGTTCCACCAGCCCGACATGCCCGCCAAGGACCGGGACGAGCGGATCAGGACGACGCTGCGCGAGGTCGGCCTCGACTCCGACGAGGCGTTCCTCAACCGCTTCCCGCACCAGCTTTCCGGCGGCCAGCAGCAGCGCGTCACCCTCGCGCTCGCGTTCCTGCTGCGTCCGCGCGTGATCGTGCTCGACGAGCCGACGACCGGGCTCGACGTCACCACCCAGGCGCGCGTCCTGGAGACCGTGCGCGAGCTGTGCGCCGTCCATCGGGTGGCTGCGCTGTACGTCACGCACGACATGGCCGTGGTCGCCGA
>JBOHBY010000621.1:0-10583 GCA_050698635.1 Spirillospora sp. | reverse complement strand
GACCGCGACCGCGACCATCAGGATCACGGTCGCCAGACCGGCCATCGCCGCCCGGTCCGCCCGCAGCCGCCGCCACACCTGCCGCTCCCGGGGCGGGAGGTCCCGCTGCGGCTCGGCCCCGGGAGCGACGTCCCGTTCCAGCGGTGTCACGGCCCGACGGTCACTTCACCGAAACCGTGGAGACGTCGTACCAGCCGCGCCACTGGTCGACGTAGGCGTTCTTGACGCCCTTGCCGTACAGCACCACCGCCCGGGGGTGGAAGAGCGGCACGAGCAGCGCCTTCTTGCCGATCTCGGCGTCCAGCGCGCCCCAGCGCGGTGCGGCCCACGCCGGGTCGGTGAGCTGGTTGATCGCGTCGATCTCGGTGTTGGTCGCCCGGTCGTCGAGCTGGGCGAGGTTGTGGTTGCCGCCGTCGCGCAGGATCTGCCGGCCGTCGAAGATCGGGATGAGGAAGGGGCCGCCGGCCGGCCAGTCGGCACCCCACGACTGGAGGGTGAGCGGCGGCTGGGTCGCGGGCTTGCCCGTGATCGTGCGGTAGTCCTCCTCGCCTAGCGGCTTCTGCTTGACGGTGACGCCCGCCTGCTTGAGCGCGTCCTGGACGGCGGCGACGACCTTGGGCCCGTGACCGTTGGCGTCGGAGTTGGGGAACGCCAGCTCGACCGTCAGCCCGTTCGCGTGGCCCGCCTGGGCGAGCAGTTCCCTGGCCTTGGCCGGATTCCCGGACTGACCGGCCGGGAAGTGGTCGTACGGCCGGTGGCCGAACGCCTTGCCCTCGGGCAGGAAGGTGGTGGGCGGAGAGGCCGGCGTTGACGACCGACTGCCGGTTGATCGCGTAGGCGAACGCCTGGCGCACGCGGATGTCGTCGAAGGGCTTC
This sequence comes from Spirillospora sp., assembly GCA_050698635.1. Classification (GTDB taxonomy): domain Bacteria; phylum Actinomycetota; class Actinomycetes; order Streptosporangiales; family Streptosporangiaceae; genus Spirillospora. The sequence continues at coordinate 9,707 of JBOHBY010000621.1, read as the reverse complement.
TTGGTGGTGTCTAAGGCCAGGTCGAAGACGCTCCTGGCCACCCGCTTGGCGAGGCCCTGGTCGCTGCCGAGCCGGGTGAGCTGCTCGGGCCCGACCGGGGTGTCGGTGGTGATCGCCTTGGCGTCCGCGCCCGCGCCGCTGACCAGCCGCTGGTTGATGACCGTCGCGTCCAGCCCCGAGGTGCGGCTCGTAGGAGCGGATCCATGCGGGGGGTGTCCGGGGATCCAGCAGCCCGCGGAGGCATTGCAAGCGATGGAAGCGGCTGCCGTGGAAGACGAGTGGTGGGGTTCCGGGGGTGGCGTCCAGGTCGTGGACGCGCAGCACAGGCCCGCCACCGCCGCCACACCGGTCGGGTACGCACCGTAGACACGGCGCAGATCGATCTCCGTCATGGTCACGCCGGCGCCTCACCGACGTCGGTCCGCCGTCTCGTCTTTGAGCACCGGGACCACCTGGAGTGCGATCCGGTCGGCCCAGGCGTTCAAGATCTCCCCCGCGCACTCGATCTGCTCCTCCAGCACCACCGCGCCCGGCGTCGGGACGAACGCCCCCAGCTCCACCAGCACCGGACGCAGATGCACCTCCACGGCGAGCGAGTGCCGGGCGTCCCCCAGCACCATCAGCGGCAGAGCCACGACCGAGTCCAGCGCCGCGCCGGGCAGACGGTCGAGGAAGGTCTTCAGCAGGCCGGTGTAGGTGCCCTTGTAGGTCGGGGTCGCCACGACCAGCACGTCGGCGTCCAGAACCGTCCGCACCGCCGCCTCCACCACGGCGGAGGCCGACGACGAACCCAGCCCCGCCGCCAACGCCGACAGGTCAAGGACCTCATGGTCGACGGCACCGAAGTGCCCGCCGACGATCTCGGCGGCCTGGACCGCGACACCGCGGGTGCGCGAGTTCGGCCGCGGATTCCCGACCACCGTGACGATTCTCGTGGACATCGGGCATTCCCTTTCGGTCAGGCGGAGTACGGCGCTCGAAGATAACCGCGACGTCGCACACGTACGGGCGGGCGACCGTCGGCTAGGCGCGGGTGACCAGGTCGGCAAGGTCCGGGAGGACGGCGTCGGCGACGGTGATCTTCCGGTCGAGCAGGCCGTTGGCGTGGAGCAGGTCGGCGGCCCGCTGCTGCTCGACGACGAAATCGTCACCGACCGGGAGCAGCCCGAACGGGCGGCCGCGCAGCGCGTGCTCCCACGCGTCGAGGTCGTCGGCGTCGGCGTCGGCGAACAGCGCCGCCGCGTCGCGGGGGTTGGCGCGGATCCAGGCGTCCGACTCCTGCAGCGCCCCGACGATGGCCGCCAGGACGTCACGGTGCCGGACGGCGAAGTCGCGCCGCGTGAACCACAGCGAGCGGTGGCTGAACAGCCCTTCGGTCTCGATCAGCGTCCGCGGTTCCGTCTCGCTCTCCAGGGCGGCGAGCGCGGGGTAGCTGCCCGTCCAGGCGTCGACCTTGCCGTCCAGGAGCAGTTGCGCGCCCTCGGCCCCGGCGTCGACCGGTTCGATGTCGCGCCAGGTCAGCCCGGCCTGGTCGAGCGCGAGCAGCAGGAGCGTGGTCTGCCAGGAGCCGTGGCCGAGGGCGACCCGCCTCCCGGCCAGGTCGGCCGGGGAGGCGATGCCGGAGCCGGGCAGGGCGACCAGCCGCCCGTTGTCCACCCGCGGCCCGGAGACCGCCACGTAGACGATGTCGTGGCCGCGGGCCTGCGCGGTGACCGGCGGGGTGGAGCCGGTGCCGATGAAGTCGTAGCCGTCGTCGAACAGGTGGTCGCCGTGCGCGGACGGCAGCCCCTGCGTGGGCGCGGGACGGTCGCCCGCGGGAAGCGACCGCAGGTCCACCCACTCCACGTCCGGCAGCGATCGCTCCAGGATGCCCCGGTGACGCAGCACCCAGAGCGAGTTGTTGTGGGGGAAGAAGCCGACGCGGGTCATCGGGTGGATCCTTTCGTTTCGAGAGTTTCGAGAGAGCGGACGGACGTGCCGGGCGCGGTGTCGGTGTCCGGCAGGCGGCCGCGCAGCAGGGGGAGGACGTTCTCGCCGACCCGGCGCGCCTCCTCCAGGTGCGGCACCCCGGCGAGGATGAACGCGTCCACGCCGAGCGTGATCAGCTCGTCGAGCCGGGCGGCGACCTGCGCGTAGCTGCCGACCAGCCCGAACGCGGGACCGCCGCGCAGCAGATGGAAGCCGGCCCACACGTTGGGGCTCGCCTCCAGCTCGCGGGGCGCGCGCACCGGCCAGTCGATGAACCGCGAGCTGCGCAGCCAGCCGACCGAGTCGCCGGTGGACTCGGGACCCCGCAACTGTTCGGGGTCGACGTGCCGCCAGCCGCGGCGGATCTCCGCCCACGCCTCGTCCTCGGTCTCGCGGGCCAGCACGTCGATGCGCACCGCGAACCTCGGTGACCGGCCGATGGCGGCGCTGTGCTCGCGGACCTGGTCGAACTTGGCGGCCAGCGCGGGGAACGGCTCCAGCCACGACAGGTAGTGGTCGGCGTGCCGCCCGGCGGCCTCGATCGCCGCCCGGGACGAGCCGGAGAAGTAGATCTCGGGGAAGGGCTGCCCGGCGAGGCGCTCGGGGAGCCCCGCGCCCTCGACCCGGTAGAAGCGGCCGTGATGGGTGACCGGGCCGCCGTCCCACACGGCCTTGAGGACGTCGAGGAACTCCGACGTCCGGGCGTAGCGGTCGTCGTGCCCGACCCTGTCGCCCCACCACAGCTGGGCGGGGCCGCCGCCCCCGGAGATGATGTTGTAGACGACGCGTCCGCCGGTGGCGCGTTGCAGGCTCGCCGACATCCGCGCCGCCTGCACCGGGTGCAGGAAACCGGGCTGGAAGGCGATCATGAACCGGTAGGTGGTGGTCTCGCGCGCCAGGCTCGCGGCCGCCGCCCAGGGGTCGTCGGTGAAGGGGAACGAGGGCAGCAGCCCGCCGACGAACCCCGAAAGTTCGGTGGAGCGCGCGACGTCGGCCATGTGGTCCAGGTGGCTGTACCCGTCCGGACGGCCCTCGCGTAGACCCGGGGTGATGCTGCCGGGCTCGACCGGCGACCAGTCGCCGCGGGTCACCAGGCGGCGGCGCAGCGACGGCTGGTCGCCGTGCGTCCCGATGCGCCAGTAGATGTCAATCGACATGGGCGTGCTCCCGAACGAAGAGGGGCAGCAGCTGCTCCCCGAGCCGGTAGATCTCCTCGACGTGCGGCGCCGGTTCCAGGACGAACGTGCTCACGCCCCGGTCGGCATAGCCCCGCAGCTCCGCCGCGACCTGCTCGAACGACCCGGTGAGCGCATGCGCGGGGACGTCGCGGACGGTGTGCGCCTCGTCCTGGTCCTCGCGCGCCGCCACGGTCAGCCGCAGGCCGCAGGCGACGCTCCGGCCGTGCTCGGCGGCGCGTTCGCCCAGGTCGGCGATGAGCGCGTCGAGGTCGTCGAGGTCGTCGAGGTCGTCGGTCACGTCGAAGACGTGGACGTCGGCGTGCCTGGCCGACAGGTCCAGCGCGCCGGCCGAAACGCCCGACAGATGGACGGCCGGGAACCGCCGCCTGGCCAGCGGACCTTGGAAGCCGCCGGCGAGAACCTGGAAGAACCTGCCCTCGTAGGTGTAGTCCTCGTGGTCCCACACGCCCTTGGCGATGGTGAGGAACTCGTCGGCGCGGGCGTACCGGTCCGGGCCTTCCAGGAAGTCGCCGTGCGCCCGCGCCGTCGCCGGGGGAAGATCGACGACCGGCCACCAGCCGAAGCGGTCACCGGTGAACCGTTGCAGCGACGCCGACAGCTTGGCCGCGTACACCGGGGTTCCGACGCCCGGATGGAGGCCCGCGACGCCGTGTATCCAGCGGTTGTGACGCAGCAGGCTCGCGACCACCACCAGCGACTCCTCCGCGTCGGGCGCGAAGGGGGCGACGACCCCGTCGAACCCGGTGACCTCGGCGGCGCGTCCCGCCTCGGCGATCGCGTCGAAGGCCCCGTACCGGCCGTGGCGGGTGTCGGTGACGAACTCCGGCAGCGGCGCCGGGGCCGCGTCAGGACCGGTCGTCGGCAGCGTGAGCAGGAACCTCGGTGGCCCGGTGCGCGGGGGCGTCATGCGGCCGTCCTCGCGGTGACCTCGCGCAGCGGCTCGGGCGCCGCCCACGACACGACGTCCACGTCGGCGGCCAGGAAGCCGTGGAGCAGGAGGAAGTCCTTCTGCTTCACGAGCAGGTCGAGGCGTTCGGGCGACAGGTCGGGACGCAGCGTGCGGTGGAACCCGTCGCGGTAGGCGGTGCGCACGCCGGACGCGCCCGACCGGGTCTCCCCCGCGAGGATCCGCCGGACGCCGTCCAGGTCGGCGGCGGCCCAGTCGGCCGCGCGCAGTGTGGCCGCGAGGAACGCGGTCACCAGCTCGGGCCGCTCGTCCAGCAGCCGCTCGTGCACGGTGATCGGCCGCGGTGTGCCGTTGTTGACGCGGGTCGCCGGGTCGGGATGGGCGTCCAGGTCGACGCCGACGACGAGACCGAGCTCGGCGGCCTGCTCGGCGGCGCGGGCGCCCTTGACGTAGACGGCGTCCACCTGGCCGCGGGCGAGCTCGTCCAGGCCGGGCCAGGCGATGCGTCCGCCGCGCGCGTCACGTCCCACCGAGGGCGACAGGTCGGCGTCGACCTCGACGAACGTGACGTCGTCCAGGCTGAGGCCGCCCTGGGTGAGTGCCCCCTTGATGCCGTGCAGCGCCATCGCGCGCGGGAAGCTCTGCGCCCTGGTCCGGGCCCAGCCGGGCAGCGCCACACGCGCGCCGCGCAGATCCTCCGGACCTTCGATCCCCGAGCCTGGACGGACGAGGACCGACTGCCACTCCTCGATCCACGTCAGCCCGATCAGCCTGGTCGGCGCGCCCTCGCTGCGGGCGGCCAGCGCGGGGACGTTGCCGCCCTCGCGGAACAGCCCCGGCAGGTCGTGGTCGAAATGGTGGCGGGCCAGCTGGGGTTCCGCGTCCTGGAGGACGCCCACCTCCAGCCCGTACGGCGCGAACGCCTCGGCCAGCCCGCCGCGCCGGTGGGCGAGGCCGCTGGCGGTCGGAACCGGGCAGCGGGTGAACCAGATCTTGTCGACACCACTCGTACGCGGGCTGCTCATGCGATCACTCCTCGGTCAGCGGACAGTTCGGCTCGGTCGGACGGCAGGGCGGCTCGGTCGGAAGGAGCGGCGGCCTGGTCGGACGCCGCGGAGACGCCCAGGCGGGTCAGCAGCTCACGGCGGTGCTCCAGCGCTTCCGGGTCGGACGCGGCAGACGACACGCCGCGCGGACGGGGCAGCTCGATGGCACGGTCCACGACGAAGGCGCCGCCGTCCAGCACCGCGACCCGGTCGGCCAGGCGCACCGCCTCGTCCACGTCGTGGGTGACGAGCACGACCGCGGGACGGTGCCGTGCGCACAGTTCGGCGACCAGGTCCTGTGCCTGGAGCCGGGTCAGGGCGTCCAGGGCGGCGAACGGCTCGTCCAGCAGCAGCACCTGCGGGTCGCGCACCAGCGCGCGTGCCAGCGCCACCCGCTGCGCCTCCCCGCCCGACAGGGTGGCGGGCCAGGCGCGCTCACGTCCGCCCAGACCGACCTCGGCGAGCGCGCGGCTCCCCTTGTTACGCGCCGAGCCGCGCGTCGAGCCGCGCGCCGAACCAGGCGTCGAACCAGGCGTCGAACGCGGTAGCCCTAGCGTGACGTTGGCCAGCACGCGTCTGGCCACCACCAGCCGGGGCTCCTGGTAGACCGTGGTGACGCGCGGCGCGGTCAGCACCGTCCCCGCGTCGGGCCGCTCCAGCCCGGCCAGCAGGCGCAGCAGCGTGGTCTTGCCGGTGCCGCTCGGGCCGAGCAGCGCGAAGAACTCGCCCCGCCTGACCTCCAGGTCGATCCCGTCCAGGACGGTCCTGGCGCCGAACGCCTTGCGCAGCCCCCGCACCCGTACCGCCACCTCGCGCTCGTCGCGGGTCATCGGGCCGTCACCTGCCCGCGCCACGGCGTGGCGAGCCGTTCCAGACCTCGGATCGCCAGGTCGATGAGCAGCCCGAGCAGCGCGTAGATCAGGATGCACAGCACCATGTAGTCGTTGCGGTAGTACTGCTGGGCGAGCGTCACCAGGTAGCCGATGCCCTCGGTCGCGCCGAGCTGCTCGGCGGCGATCAGCCCGGTCAGCGACACCGACAGGCTGATCCGCAGGGCCATCAGCACGCTCGGCAGCGCGGAGGGGAGCACCACCGACACCGCCAGCCGCGCGCCGCGCAGCCCGAACCCGCGCGCGGCCTCCACCACCTTGCGGTCGACGCCGCGCACCCCCAGGTAGACGTAGGCGTACATGGGCGCGGACGCGGCCACCGCGACGAGCGCGACCTTGAACGTCTCGCCGACGCCGAACCAGGAGATGAACAGCGGCACCAGCGCCAGGAACGGCACCGCCCGCTTCATCTGCAGGGTCAGGTCGATCAGTTCCTCGCCGAGCGCGGACAGCCCGGCGGCCGCGCCGAGCACCAGCCCCGCACCGCAGCCGACCAGGACGCCGAGGCCCGCACGGCGCGCCGAGGCGAGCACGTAGTCGGCGAGCTGCCCGGTGGAGGCCAGCTCTCGCAGGGCGGACAGCACCGCGCCCGGCCCGGTCAGGACGTCCGGCGGGATGCGCCCGCTGTCCGCCCCCCACCACCAGGCGGCCAGCAGCGCCAGCGGCACCGAAACGCGCAGGGCCAGCGAGACCGCCGGACGCCGTCGCCGCCGCCCCAGCCACGGCGGCGGGCGCAGCTCGCCAACGGCTTCCTCTCCCGGACGCCGTCCAACCGGCCCGACATCGGACGTGATCTCCGCGGTCATCGGGCGGCCCCCAGCTTGAACAGGACGTCCTTGGGCCGGATCGCGTTCGGCAGCACACCCTGCTCCTGGAACAGACCGGCGACCGCCGTGACGTGCCCGCCATCGGCGTCGGTGACGGGACGCGGCACGCTCTGGTAGCGGGCCTTGGCGATCGCGTCGTCCAGCCGTGCACCCGACAGGGCGGTCGGGCCCTCGTCGAGGAACACGTTCTGGAACTTGCGCGGGTCGCGCTTCTCCTGCTCGGTCAGCTCGCGGACCACGTCCAGGAAGACCTGCACGGCGCGCGGGTCGGCCTGGAGCACCTCGGTGCGGGCGGCGAAGATCGTGAGGTCCCGGTCGGGCAGGTCGCGGCCGTGCAGCAGGACCCGGGCGCCCTTGGCGACGGCCTCGGGGTAGGCGTCGACGATCGCCCACCAGGCGTCCACCTTGCCGGTCGCGAACGCCGACGCGCCCTGCGCCGGGTTCAGATGGACGCGCTCGACCTGCGAGGCCGGGATCCCGGCCTGCTTGAGCGCGAGCAGCAGCAGGTACTCACCGCGTCCTGCCTTGTTGACGGCGACGCGCTTGCCGACCAGGTCGCGCACCGTCCTGGCCGGGCTGTCCGCCTTGACGACCAGGCCGTCCTCGTGCGGCGCGGCCTTGTCGACGACCCGGTCGGCGGCGGCGAAGATGCGCAGGTCACGGCCGTTGGCCAGGTAGCCGACGGCCGGTGAGATCGCACCTTCCAGCACGTTCACGGACCTGGACCGCACCGCGTCGATCGTCGCCGTGAACGAGGCGTACGAGCCGCCCCACTCCACCCGCGCGCCAACGGCCTTGAGCCGCTCCTCCAGGATCTTCTCGCGCTTGGCGTAGGCGAGCACACCGGCGTTGCCCGGGTCGCTCAGTTTGATCACCGCGCCGGACCCGGAGCCACCGCCCCCGGCCGTGGCCGACCCGCCACAGGCGGCGGCCAGGCCCAGCAGCAGGGCGAGAACGGCCGAGACCAGGGGTGGCCGGCGACGTGCGGCTTTCGCCCGGCGGGCGTGCGGAACAGAACTCGACATGGCTGACGTGGCCCTTCACGAACGAGCGAGAAGACCACGCCGAGCCTTAGCAGAACACGACGACGGTCCTCGCGGGAGGAGAACTCAAGGAGAGGAGGGGAAGAGGGCAGATCCGGATGGATCAGCGACAGGATCCGGATCAGCGACAGAGAGTGCTGTCCAGCCGCATGTGGTCCACCACACGCCGGACGGTCAGTGCGTGCGCCATATCCCTATAATTATGGTAGGAAAAGTCCATGTCAAGCCCACCCGCGCAGGTCAGGCCGACTCCGCCCCAGCGCGGCACCCCCGGCGCAGCGGCACGCGGGCCGCGCCGCACCTGCACGCCGCCGTCACGGCGGCCGTTTCGCATCGGCAGGTGGGGAAGGGGCTCAGAGAGTCCATTCGGCCAAGGAGGCGGAGATGCCGCGGCAAGCGTGGAGCAAGAAACGCGAACGCCAGTACCAGGACATCAAGGAGTCGCAGGAGAAGCGCGGTACCGGGACACGTCGCGCCGAGGAGATCGCGGCGCGGACCGTCAACAAGAACCGTGCGCGGACCGGTGAGGCGAAACAGCGGAGCAGGGTCTCGCTCCAGGACGTCTCCCCGCAGCACCGCGGCGGGAAGCGCTCGGGCAGGCCAGGACCGCGTGGCCGGACGAAGGAGCAGCTTTACGCCGAAGCGAGGAAGAAGAATGTCCGGGGCCGCTCCAAGATGTCCAAGGCGCAGCTGGAAAAGGCTCTAGGCGTCTGACCCGAAGCTGGACAGAGAGTCACTGTTGATCGGGAAGCCACGCTGTTTGATCTGCATGGCGAGACCATCCACGAGTTCGAAACCACCATCTCCCGTCATGTCGGTCGTGGAATGGCCGAGATGTGCCGGTACCAGAGGCGCCACGGTGTTGTGTGCCTGGTCCAGGACGTGGGGCCAGGGCTCCACCAGGGGCCCTCCTTCCCCAACTTGCGCCGCGTTTCGGCGAGCAGTTCGTCGCTGTCGCCCGCCAACTCGTAGACGACGAGGAAGCGCGGACAACCGGGGTCGGGATGCTCCAGTTCGCGCCGCACCTCGTACCTGGTCCCGCGACTGAAGTCGGCGTTGGCCACTGCCTCAGGCATATGGGTGTCGGTGTAGAAAGCGTCGAACTCGGCCAGCTCGTCGTCGCCGATGTCGGCGGGTGGGTCGATACCGATGATGTAGATCAGGTCCGGGGCGCCCGTCGAGGGCGCGGACTCCGCGACCTTCTCGTAGACCACCCGCCATCGGTTGGTGAGGAGGTTCGGCCAGAGCGGCGGGTCGGCCGAGTAGCGAGGACGGGTGCCCTCGTCGGCGGTCGTCGCGGCGATGTACGCGGCGACCGCCTCCTCGTCCTCGACCTCGTAGGCCGCCAGGTGGCCCCCGCCGAAGTCACCCCGCGGGTCCGGCCGGTGGAGGGCGTAGCGGTGCGCGGACACGAAACCCGGATACCTGGAAAGGACCTCCGGGATGTGCGTCTCCTCGTAGAAGCGATTGAAGCGCGCGAGGTCCGCCGGGTCCGAGCTGCCGAAGTCGAGAGCGATCCAGTAGAGGAAATCGCTTGAGAAGGGCGTCGCGGTCATCGCGCTCCGTTCGTGCGGGACGAGCGGTTCGCTCGCGTGCGTACTCATGCGACGACCTCCAAGGGGCTCGACGGCAATTCGAGGATCGTCGGCCGGCTGGTGCCGCATGCGTTCCTCCGGTCGGTCACGCGCCCGACGCCCGTCCTTCTTCCAGCTTGGCGATGGCCGCCAGCGCCGCCTCCTTCGCGGCCTCCACATGGAACCGGGCCAACTGGGCGGCGCGGTCGGCGTCCCGGTCGGTGATCGCCGCGACCAGATCGCGGTACTCCTG
>JBOHBY010000620.1:0-3410 GCA_050698635.1 Spirillospora sp. | reverse complement strand
GCGCCCGCCGCCTCCGCCGCCTCCGCCGCGAGCGCGTCCCCCGCAACCGTCGCGCCCGGTGGCGCCCGGCTGGAGAAGGTCATGGCCGCGCTCAAGCGCGACGCCACCGTCCCCGGCACCGCCTGGGGCGTCGACCCCGCCGCCGGCCAGGTCGTCCTGACCATGGACGACACGGTGAAGGGCGCGAAGCTGAAGAAGGTGCGCGCCGCCGCGAGCGCGCACGGCGCGGCCGTCCGCACCGAACGCGTCCCCGGACGGTTCCGCCCGTTCACCCTGGGCGGCGAGCCGATCTACTCCAAGCTCGGCCGCTGCAAGCTGGGCTTCAACGTCAGGAAGGGGAGCGCGTTCTACTTCATCACGGCCGGCCACTGCACCTCGACCGCCACGGAGTGGTACGCCGACCCGGGCCTGACGAAACTCCTCGGCACCACCGCGGGCAGCAGCTTCCCCGGCAACGACTACGGGTTCATCGCCAAGTACGCGTCCGCGCCCGAGGACACGCGGGGCGGCGTCATCCTCGCCGGCCGGTTCCACGACATCACCAGCGCGGGGAACGCCACGGTCGGGCTCAAGGTGACGCGCGCCGGCGACCTCCCGCACACCGGCACCGTCAACGCGCTCAACCAGACGGTGAACTACCAGGAGGGCAGCGTCAGCGGCCTCATCCGCACCAACCTGTGCGCCGAGCCGGGCGACAGCGGCGGGCCCGTATTCGCCGGCGGTCTCGCGATCGGGGTGATCTCGGGGGGCAGCGGCAACTGCTCCTCCGGCGGGACGACCTTCGTCCAGCCGATCACCGAGCCACTCCAGGTCTACGGATTGGAGATCTACTGAAACCTCGTTCCACCACGTTCCAATGGTCCGGATGATCAGCCGCGTTCCGGTTCTGACCACGGATCCATCGTCAGGGTGACAAGCGCTCTGTCCTGAATTGGTCACTTTCTGCGTCTTACATCGGCCTTGACGGTTCACACACGATGTCCAGGACCTCCGGCGCGCCACCAGGGTGCGCCCAACCCCCCGTGGAGGCATAAGTGAAGATCACCAAGAGGCGTGTGCTCACCGCCGCCGTCACCACGGCGTCGGCCGGCCTTGTGGCCGGCTCCCTCGCCGTCGCTCCCACCCTGACCAGCACGTCCGCCGCCGCTCCCGTCGCCGCCGCCGCTCCCGCGGGCCCCGGCGAGGTGTCGACGACGCTCGCCAAGCAGCTCGGCGCCCGCACCGCGGGCTCCTACCTGAAGGGCGGCAAGCTGGTCGTCACGGTCACCGACGCCGAGGCCGCGCGGACCGTGCGCGCCGCCGGCGCCGAGCCGCGGACCGTGTCGCGCAACGGGTCGTACCTGAAGAAGGTCATGGCCTCGCTCAAGCGCGACGCGACGATCCCGGGCACCGCCTGGGCCGTCGACGCGGCCAGCAACCAGGTGCTGCTCACCATGGACAGCACCGTCACCGGCGCGAAGCTGAACAAGGTCAAGGCGGCCGCCGCCAAGCACGGCGCGGCCGTCCGCACCGAGCGGGTCGCCGGCAAGTTCCAGAAGTTCACCAAGGGCGGCGAGGCCATCCGCACGGGCGGCTCGCGCTGCTCGCTCGGCTTCAACGCCAAGAAGGGAAACGAGTACTACTTCATCACCGCCGGGCACTGCACCAACATCGGCACGACGTGGACCGACAGCTCCGGGCAGACGCTCGGCACCACCGCCGGCAGCAGCTTCCCCGGTAACGACTACGGCATCGTCAAGTACACGTCCACGCCCACGGACACCCAGGGCTCCGTCCACCTGTACGGGCAGGGCACCCAGGACATCACCAGCGCGGGCAACGCGACGGTCGGCGAGCGGGTCACGCGCAGCGGCAGCACCACCCAGGTGCACACCGGCAGCGTCAACGCTCTCAACCAGACGGTGAACTACCAGGAGGGCAGCGTCAGCGGCCTCATCCGCACCAACGTGTGCGCCGAGCCCGGCGACAGCGGCGGTTCGCTGTTCGACGGGACGACCGCGCTCGGCATGACCTCCGGCGGCAGCGGCAACTGCTCGTCCGGCGGGACGACGTTCTTCCAGCCGGTCACCGAGCCGATGCAGGTGTACGGCCTGGACGTCTACTGAGACACGCCGGGATCAGGCGGTCCCCTGAGGATCCGCTGATCTCCACGGCACGCGGTACATAGGCGGGCCGCCTCCACGCCGACACCGGTGGAGGCGGCCCGCCGCCGTCCGATCAGGTAGTCGCGGGCGGGCGGGCGGCGCCGCGTCCGGTCATTCGAGCGTGACGTCGTCGAAGGGCAGCAGCGGCGCCGCCCAGGGGAAGACGACGTACCACAGCAGCGCGACCACCGCGGCGGCGAGCAGCAGCGCGCCGATCGTCTTGGCGACCGGGCCGCCCGGCAGCCTGCGCCAGATCCAGGGGTAAATCATCTCAGCTCCGCGGGGCGGCCCGCCTTCTTGCCCTGCCGGCGCCCCAGCTCGGCGTGGACGATCAGCCGCTGGTAGTTGTCGAACTTCGGGTTGCAGGTGGTCAGGGTGAGCATCCGCCGGGCGGGCGGACGCTCCGGACGGCCCGGACGGCCCGGACGGCCCGGATCCGGGGCGATCACCTCGGTCTGGCCCGGACGGACGACACGCAGCCGCGTCACCCGGTAGACGAACCAGCCCGAGCGCGTCTCCACGACCACGGGGTCGCCCGCGCGGAGCCGGTCGAGGTTCCAGAACACCGACGGGAGCCGGTGCCCGGCGATCGCGAGGTTGCCGACCTCCCCCGGCGCCTGGCTGCGCGGATAGTGGCCGGGGCCGCGGCGCAGGTCCGCCGCCGTGACACCTTCGACGACGGCCCAGTGCTTGTTCAGCCGCGGGATGTAGAGCCTGCTCGCCGGCTGGCCCGGCACGGGCGGGGCGCCCGCGGCCCACCGCCGTTCCAGGTCGTCGTTCAGGTCGGCCTGCGCGCTGTTCATCCGCCACCAGGCCCCGAAGAACTGGTAGGCCGCGAACAGCAGAACGACCAGCCCGGTGGTCAGCAGCACTTCCCCGCACAGCGCCATCCGCCGCGGTACCGGATCCGGCCCGGCCATTTCGGCCACCATCCCCATCCGCCCATCCATTCGTCGGTCGAGTAAACACCGAATTAACGCGCGACGGCGGGCGCCCATCATTGCCGTCCGCAGATCATGTGCGCGATCGACCGTCAGCATAATGGTTGCCGCACCAGCCGTTGTGAATGCTGCCGTCCAGAAGGTGATGACACACATGAGTGGTACCAACCAGGAAGAGCAGAATTATCGGCTGCGGATCGCACGTGGATTGCTGGCGCTAGGAATTTCTCTGCTGGTCGCCGGATTGGCGTTGGCGGTGTCGGCGGTGTCGTTCGCCGGATCCGCCGGGGCCGAACCGCGCCGCGGCGGCGGACCCGTCCAGGTC
>JBOHBY010000619.1:0-4192 GCA_050698635.1 Spirillospora sp. | reverse complement strand
CCGCCCCGCTCCGCGCCGTCCCCACCCCCGTGGTCGGGCGTCGCCATCCGCCGGACGACCACCGGCGGGGGCGTCCTGCGCCCCGGACGGACGGTCGCCCCGGAAAAGTACGCGGCGAAGCACCGGTCGTAGCGGGCGAGGTCGTCGGGGTCGGCGCACAAGGTCAGGCGCCCCGCCCAGTACACGTCGGACGGGTCGAGAACGTCGAGATGATCGAGCGCGGCCAGCATCGCCCGCACCCGCTCCGGGTCGGCCGAGCCGCCCGCCGCGCGCAGCGTCCTGGCGAACCCGACCATCGTCTCGGTGACGTCCCGATGCACGCCCGGCTCACCTCCCGCCGCCGCTGCCGCTGCCGCCGCTGCCGCCGTTGAGCAGGGTCTCCAGGCCACCGCCGAGCACGCGCTGCTGGTCTTCGCGGTATTTCAGGACGGCGCCGAGCGTCACCGCCGCGGCGGCCGGGTCGAGTTCGCGGACGCCGAGCGCGACGAGCGCCTCCGTCCAGTCGAGGGTCTCGGCCACGCCGGGCGGCTTCAGCAGGTCGGTCTCGCGCATCCGCTGCGCGGCCCGCGCGACCTGCCCGGCGAGCCGCTCCGCCGCGCCCGGCAGCCGCCGCCTGATGATCGCGACCTCGCGGTCGAACGACGGGTGCTCCAGCCAGTGGTACAGGCAGCGCCGCTTCAGCGCGTCGTGCACCTCACGGGTCCGGTTGGACGTGACCACGACGACCGGCGGCCGCTCAGCCCTGATCGTGCCCAGCTCCGGAACCGTGATCGTGAAGTCGCTCAGGACCTCCAGGAGGAACGCCTCGAACTCGTCGTCGGCCCGGTCGATCTCGTCGACCAGCAGCACGCTCGGCGAGGTCTCCAGCGCCTGGAGCAGCGGCCGGGCCAGCAGGAACCGCCGGTCGTACAGCTCGCCTTCGAGCCGTGTCACGTCGCTGACGCCCGCGGCCTCGGCGGCGCGCAGGTGCAGGAGCTGGCGGGGGAAGTCCCAGTCGTAGAGGGCCTGGGACGCGTCCAGCCCCTCGTAGCACTGGAGCCGGATCAGCGGCGCGCCGAGCCCCCGCGCCAGCGTTTTGGCCAGTTCGGTCTTGCCGACGCCGGCCTCGCCCTCCAGGAACAGCGGCCGGCCCATGCGCAGTGCGAGGAAGCACGCCGTCGCGAGCCCCTCGTCGCACAGGTAGGTGTGCCTGTCGAGCAGTCCCGCGATTTCCGCGGGCGATCCGACCTGGTCGAACGTCATCGCCGCCGTCTCCCCACGGCTCTCAGGCTACTCATCCGGACGCGCGGCGCACATGCCCCGAACCCCGCGTTTTCGGCATAAATACAAGTAAAACAGTATGGAAAGTTGACATTAGAACGGGCGCTGAGCAGCATCGAAGCCATGCGATCCGGTGACCGGGACGAACCCGACCTGACCGACGAGACGACCTACGAGCGGCTCCGCTCCCCGAACCGGCGCGAGCTGCTGCGCCTGTCGGCCGGAGCCGGGCTCGGCGCCGGCCTGCTCGCCGCCCTCGGCCCGCCCTCGGCCGCCGCGGCGACCGCCGACGGCGATGGGATCGTCAAGCCGCTCCCGCCCGACCTGTTCATCCCGCACGGGACCAACGCCGAGATGCGCTGGGAGGCCATGCGCCGCCAGGGCCACCTGACGCCCGCCGACCGGTTCTTCGTCCGCAACCACAGCGCCACACCGCTCATCGACGCGCGCACGTGGCGTCTCAAACTGTGGGGCACCGGCCTGCTCGGCCGTCCCACCGAGGACCGTCCCATCGAGCTCACCTACGACGAACTGCGCCGGCTCCCCTCCGTGACGCTCACGTCGACCATCGAATGTACGGGCAACGGGCGCGGGTTCTTCACGTCCCAGCAGGGGCAGGAGGTCTCCGGCACCGCCTGGAAGCTCGGCGCGGTCGGCGTGGCCAAGTGGCACGGGGTCCGGTTGTCGACCGTGCTGAGGCGCGCAGGTCTTACCCGTACGGCCGTGGACATCATGCCGCGCGGGTTGGACGCTGACTACGTGGACAAGGGCGAGAACCTCGGCCGCGTACGGCGTCCCCTCCCGGTCGCGAAGGCCTTGCAGGACGTCCTGCTCGCCTACGGCATGAACGGCGCGCCACTACCGCCCGACCACGGCCACCCTGTCCGCCTGGTCGTGCCGTCGTGGGTGGGCATCGCGTCCATCAAGTGGCTCGGCGACATCCAGGTGGCGGACGAACCGCTCCACTCCCCCTGGAACACCCGCTTCTACCGGCTCTTCGGGGCCGACTACCCGGAGGGCGGGTCCGCGCCGCTGACCCGGATGAACGTCAAGTCCGCGTTCGAGCTGCCTTGGGACGCGACCGTCCAGGGCACGCGGGAGCACGTCCTGCACGGCCGCTCCTGGTCCGGCGGCGGCCGGATCCGGAACGTCGAGGTCAGCGTGGACGGCGGCGAACGCTGGCACCCGGCCCGCATCCTCAACCGCCACCCCGACCCTCGCGGCTGGGCCCGCTGGGACGTCCCGTGGCACCCCCGGCGCACCGGCCGGTACGAGCTACTGGCACGTGCCACCGACGAGACCGGCGCGACGCAGCCCGCGACCGTCCCCCACAACACGTTCGGCTACCTCTTCGGCGCCGTGGTACGGCACCCGGTCACCGTCATCTGAAAGGACGAACATGGCCCTGTGGACGCCAGACCCGACCTTCTACGCCTCCCCGCGCGACGCCGTGTCCGCGCCGGCCGAGCGGCTCGCCTACGTCGCCGCCTTCGATCGGGCCGCCGAGAAACCGGACGCGATCGCCGTCCTCGACGTCGACCCCGACTCGGCCGCCTACGGCTCCGTAGTCGGCTGGACCGATCTGCCCTTCCTCGGCGACGAACTGCACCACTTCGGCTGGAACGCGTGCAGCAGCGCCCTGTGCCCGGGGTCGCCGCACCCGCACGTCGAACGCCGCTACCTGATCGTCCCGGGGCTGCGGTCGTCGCGGGTGTACGTCATCGACACCAAGGACGACCCGTCCGCGCCGAAGATCGTCAAGGTTCTTGAGGCGGACGAGCTCGCCAAACGCGCCGGGTACTCACGCCCGCACACCGTCCACTGCGGCCCCGAGGGCCTGTACCTGACGGCGCTCGGCGGGGCCAACGGCGAGGAGGGCCCCGGCGGCATCGCCCTCCTCGACCACACCTCGTTCGACGTCCTCGGACGCTGGGAGGTCGACCGCAGCCCGCAGTACTTCGCCTACGACGCCTGGTGGCACATCGCGCACGACGTGCTCGTCACGTCCGAGTGGGGCACGCCGTCGATGGTGGAGGACGGCGTCGTCGGCGAACTGCTGCTCGGCCGCAAGTACGGCCATTCGCTCAACTTCTTCGATCTGCGCAAGCGCAAGCACGTCCAGACCGTGGATCTGGGCGACGAGCACCAGATGGTCCTGGAACTGCGTCCCGCGCACGACCCGACCAAGCTGTACGGGTTCGCGGGCGTGGTCGTCAGCGTCGAGGACCTGTCGGCGTCCGTCTGGCTCTGGCACCGCGACGGCGACTCCTGGGCCGCCCAGAAGGTCATCACGATTCCCGCAGAGCCCGCGGACGCAGTGCCACCCCGACCAACCAACCCCGACCTACCGCCTCGGCCCCTCCCACCGGTCATCCAGCCCTTCGGGGCCGTACCGCCGCTCATCACCGACATCGACCTGTCCGTCGACGACCAGTGGCTGTACGTCTCGTGCTGGGGCACCGGCGAACTGAAGCGCTACAACGTCAGCGACCCGTTCAACCCGGTCGAGGCCGGCTCGGTGCGCATCGGCGGCATCGTGAACCGCACACCCCACCCCGCCGCCCCGGACGAGCCCCTCGCGGGCGGCCCGCAGATGGTGGAGGTCAGCCGCGACGGGAAACGCGTCTACATCACCAACTCGCTGTACGGCTCCTGGGACGACCAGTTCTACCCCGACGGCGTCGGCGCGTGGATGGCCAAACTCGACTCCACACCCGACGGTTTCACCTTCGACGAGCGCTTCTTCCCGAACGGTGACGCGTTCCGCGGGCTCCGCCCGCACCAGACGCGCCTCCAGGGCGGCGACGCCTCCTCGGACTCCTACTGCTACCCGTGAACGACGGCTCGCTGGCCGCCCTCGTGGCGCTCGGCGCGTTCCACGGGCTGAACCCCGCCATGGGCTGGCTGTTCGCCGTGGCCCGCGGCTTCCAGG
>JBOHBY010000618.1:0-1624 GCA_050698635.1 Spirillospora sp. | reverse complement strand
CCGAGCTTCACCCCGCCGAAGTGGCGGGTGACGACCGCGACGGTGCCGGTGAGGCCGCGCCGCACCAGGACCTCCAGCATCGGGATCCCGGCCGTGCCCGCGGGTTCGCCGTCGTCGCTGCTCTTGGCGATCTCGCCGTGGTCGCCGACGACGTAGGCGGTGCAGTTGTGGGTGGCGTCGCGGTGCGCGCGGCGGTGCTCGTCCAGGAACCGGGTCGCCTCGTCCTGCCCGGCGGCGCGGGCGAGGGTGCAGACGAACCGCGACCGCCGGACCTCCAGCTCCCGCGAACCCGCCTGCCTGATCGTCCGCATCGCCGCGCGGGTCAGACCAGGTCGACCAGGTCGGCGATGGACGCGACGACGCGGTGCGGCCGGAACGGGAACCGGGCGATCTCGTCCTTGCCGGTCACGCCGGTCAGCACCAGGATCGTCTCCAGCCCGGCCTCGACGCCGGCGACGATGTCGGTGTCCATCCGGTCGCCGACCATCGCGGTGTGCTCGCTGTGCCCGCCGACGACGTTCAGCGCCGTCCGCATCATCAGCGGGTTCGGCTTGCCGACGAAGTACGGCTCCACCCCCGTCGCGCGGGTGATCATCGCGGCGACCGCGCCGCACGCCGGCAGCGACCCCTCCGGGGACGGCCCGACGGGGTCGGGGTTGGTCGCGACGAACCTGGCGCCGCCCTCGATCAGCCGGATCGCGCGGGTGATCTGGGAGAAGCTGTAGGTGCGGGTCTCGCCGAGCACCACGTAGTCGGGGTCGATGTCGGTCAGGACGAACTCCGACTCGTGCAGCGCCGTCGTCAGGCCCGCCTCGCCGATCACGTACGCCGACCCGGCGGGCCGCTGGTCGGCCAGGAACTTCGCGGTCGCCAGCGCCGAGGTCCAGATCGACTCGGCCGGCACCCGCAGCCCGGCCGCCGCCAGCCGCGCCGACAGGTCCCGGCGGGTGTAGATCGAGTTGTTGGTCAGGACCAGGAACGGTTTGCCGGACGCCGACAGCCGCCCGATGAACTCCTCGGCGCCGGGCACGGGACGGCCCTCGTGGACCAGCACCCCGTCCATGTCCGACAGCCAGTAATCGATCGGCCCGCGCTCGCTCATGCCCCCATTGTCGCAGGCGGGGATCTTCGCCCGGACCGTCCAGGTAGCGTGGCCGCGTGACCCACGACGACGCGACCCCCAACGACGCACCTGACACCCCGGACGACGCGGACGGTCCGCGGGCCGGGGCCGGTATCCGACAAGCAGACCCGCCCGGTCTGGCGCCCGGACCCGGCTACAGCCATGTCATCAGCGTCGACGTTCCCGGCCGGCTGGTCGTCGTCAGCGGGCAGATCGCGCTGGACGCCGCCGGGAACCTCGTCGGCGCCGGGGACCTGGAGGCCCAGACCCGGCAGGTGTTCACCAACCTGCGCGCGGCGCTCACCGCGGCCGGTGCCGGGTGGGAGCACGTCGTGCGGTTCGGGTACTTCCTGCGCGACGCGGGCGGTGTCGGCGTCGTGCGGGCGGTGCGGGCCGAGTTCGTTCCCGAGGGCGTCGCGCCGGCCGCGTCGCTGATCGAGGTGTCCCGCCTCGTCCGCGACGACCTGCTCATCGAGATCGAGGCCCTCGCCGTCGTCCCCC
>JBOHBY010000617.1:0-11789 GCA_050698635.1 Spirillospora sp. | reverse complement strand
ACGCTCCGCCATGCTGGCCGGGGCCGCCGCGCTGTTCGTGGCGATCGTGGTGGTCTCGTCCGTCATCGCGCTGGGCGCCCGCGACAACGGCAAGGCGGGGCAGAAGGTCAGCGATCCGAGCGCGCCGCCCGGGTCGTCGGAGGTCTCGACGAGCGCGGAGCCGTCGACGAGCGCTGAGCCGTCCGAGGAGCCGTCCGACACCCCGACCTACCGGCCGACCACGCCGACCTGGACGCCGTCGCAGACCCCCAGCGAGACCCCGTCCGACACCGGCAGCCCCTCCCCGACCGACTCCGGCACCGGTTCCCCGACCCCCAGCGACTCGGGGTCGCCGCCCGACCCGACCGACCCGTCCCCCAAGACGGCCCCCTGAACCACGCCCCCCAACCGGCGGTGGGACGGGCGTGCAGCCACCGCCGCACGCGTCCCCGAGGCCCGGCCGCACGGGGTTCGGCGATCACCTCGACCCTCGCCGCGCGGGCTGAGATGGTGGGCTGGCAAGCTGGCCGGAGGGTGGGCAAAGCCACGTCCACGTTGCCGCGGAGCGGTCGGCTTTGGGGCGATTCCTGGCTACGCTGGCGCAGTGAGCGGCGCCACAACGAGGTGGCGAAGGGTCTCTAGGGGAGTAGTCGATGAGCGGCATGCTCGATCAAGCGAAGGACGACCTGCTCCGGCGGTCGGCTGAGACGTGCGCGCAGGGGGCGCGCGGCGGCGACGCGGAGGAGGCCTTCGCCTATCTCCGGCTGTACTACCGTCACGTCGCCCGCGAGGACCTGCTCGACCGGGATCCGGCCGACATCTGCGGCCCCGCGATGGCGCACCGGGCGCTCGGCGAGGAGCGGCCGCAGGGGCGCGCGAAGGTGCGCGTCTTCACGCCGACGCTGGAGGAGTACGGCTGGGACCCGGGCCACACCATCGTCCAGGTCGTCACCGACGACATGCCGTTCCTGGTCGACTCGGTCACGATGGAGCTGACCCGGCACCAGCTCGCCACGCATCTGATCGTCCACCCGCTGCTCGGCGTGGACCGCGACGTCGCGGGTCACCTGAAGGCGTTCCGCGGCAAGCTCGACAGCGATGACGACGTCGACGAGTCGTGGATGCACATCGAAGTGGACCGTACCAGCGACCGGTCCGTCCTCGCCGAGCTGGAGAAAGACCTCCTGCGCGTGCTGCAGGACGTCCGCGTCGCCGTCGAGGACGAGCCGAAGATGCGCGCCCGCGCCGGTGAGATCGCCACCGCGATCCAGGAGTCCGCGCCGCCGCTGCCGGGCAAGGAGCTCGCCGAGGGCGTCGAGCTGCTCGACTGGCTGGCGAACGGGCACTTCACGTTCCTCGGCTACCGCGACTACACCCTCACCGAGAGCGGCACCGCGCTGAAGCCCGAGCCGGGCACGGGTCTCGGCATCCTGCGCAGCGACAAGCAGGAGTCCGACAGCTTCGCGGCGCTTCCGCCAGAGGTTCGCGAGAAGGCCACGGAGAAGAGCCTGCTGGTTCTGACCAAGGCGAATTCGCGTTCCACCGTCCATCGTCCTCTGTACCTCGACTACATCGGGGTCAAGAAGTTCGACGAGTCGGGCGCGGTCATCGGCGAACGCCGCTTCCTCGGCCTGTTCACCCACGTCGCCTACAGCGAGTCGCTCGCGCACATCCCCGTCCTCAAGCGGAAGCTGGAGGAGGTGCTCGAACTCGCCGGATTCACCGCCGACAGCTACGACGGCCAGGACCTCATCGAGATACTGGAGGGTTATCCGCGCGACGAGCTGTTCCAGATCTTCGTCGACGACCTGCTGGGGATCTCGCTCGGCGTGCTGCGGCTCCGCGAACGCCGCCAGCTGAAGCTGTTCCTGCGCAAGGACCTGTACGGCCGCTACATGTCCTGCATGGTCTACCTGCCGCGCGACCGCTACACCACCAAGGTCAGGCTCCGCATCCAGGGCCTGCTCAAGGACGCGTTCGAGGGCGTCAGCGTCGACTACAGCGCCAACGTCACCGAGTCGATGCTGGCGCGGCTGCACGTGGTCGTCCGCGGCGAGCGGGGCCGTCCGCTGCCGGACGTGGACATCCCCGAGCTGGAGGGCCGCCTCGCCGCCGCCATCCGCTCCTGGGAGGACGACCTCGCCGACGCGATCGTCGAGCAGTGCGGTGAGGAGCGCTCCGGGACGCTCGGCCGCCGCTTCGGCGACGCGTTCCCCGAGGCGTACAAGGCCGACTTCCCCGCCCGCACCGCCGTCGCCGACCTGCGCCGCCTCGACGACCTCACCGCCGACACCGGCTCTGACATCGCCGCGGGCAGCGGCTCTGACATCGCCGCCGACACCCCGGTCGGCGACACGTCCATCAACCTGTACGAGCCCTACAGCGCCGAGCCCGGCGAGCGCCGCCTCAAGATCTACCGGCTGGGCGAGCCGATCTCGCTGTCGCGGGTGCTGCCGCTGCTGCACAACATGGGCGTCGAGGTGATCGACGAGCGTCCCTACGAGATCAACACCTCCGACGGGCAGCGCTTCTGGATCTACGACCTCGGCCTGCGGTACGTGCCGCCCGCCGACGTCGCCGAAGACTCCGTCAAGGGCCTGTTCCAGGACGCGTTCACCCGGCTGTGGCGCGGCGAGATCGAGAACGACGGGTTCAACGCGCTCGTCCTGCACGTCGGGCTGAACTGGTGGCAGGCGATGATCCTGCGCTCCTACGCCCTGTACCTGCGGCAGACCGGCACCACGTTCTCCAAGCGCTACATCGAGCAGGTGCTGCTGCGCAACTCCTCGATCACGCGGCTGATCATCCGGCTGTGGGAGAGCCGCCTCGACCCGACCCTGCAGGGCGGCGAGGAGGAGCGCAGCGCCGGGATCACCGAGGAGCTCCAGGGCAAGCTCGACGACGTCGCCAGCCTCGACGAGGACCGCATCCTGCGCGCCTACCTCGCGCTCGTCCGGGCGACCCTGCGCACCAACCACTACCAGGGCAAGCCGTACCTGGCGATGAAGTTCGACCCGCGCGCCATCCCCGACCTGCCCGAGCCCCGCCCCACCTACGAGGTCTTCGTGTACTCCCCGAAGGTCGAGGGCGTGCACCTGCGGTTCGGGTCGGTCGCGCGCGGCGGGCTGCGCTGGTCCGACCGCCGCGAGGACTTCCGCACCGAGATCCTCGGCCTGGTCAAGGCGCAGGCCGTGAAGAACACCGTGATCGTCCCGGCGGGCGCGAAGGGCGGGTTCGTCGGCAAGCAGCTGCCCGACCCGTCCGCCGACCGGGAGGCGTGGCAGAAGGCCGGGATCGCCTGCTACAAGGACTTCATCTCCGGCCTGCTCGACCTGACCGACAACCTCGTGGACGGCAAGGTCGTCCCGCCGCCGAACGTCGTCCGCCACGACGGCGACGACACCTACCTCGTCGTCGCCGCAGACAAGGGCACCGCGACGTTCTCCGACCTGGCCAACGGTGTCGCCGCCGAGTACGGCTTCTGGCTCGGCGACGCGTTCGCGTCCGGTGGCTCGGTCGGCTACGACCACAAGGGAATGGGCATCACCGCCCGGGGTGCCTGGGAGTCGGTCAAGTACCACTTCCGCTCCCTCGGCACCGACGTCCAGACCGAGGACTTCACCGCCGTCGGCATCGGCGACATGTCCGGGGACGTGTTCGGCAACGGCATGCTGCTCTCCGAGCACACCAGGCTCGTCGCCGCGTTCGACCACCGGCACATCTTCGTCGACCCCGACCCGGACGCCGCCGCCTCGTTCGCCGAGCGCCAACGCCTGTTCGACCTGCCGCGCAGCAGCTGGGCCGACTACGACACCGCGCTGATCTCCAAGGGCGGCGGGGTGTTCCCCCGCACCGTCAAGTCGATCGCGCTGACCCCGCAGATGCGCGCCGCCCTCGGCGTCGAGGACGGCGTCAAGGCGATCACCCCGTTCGAGCTGATCAAGGCCGTCCTCAAGGCGCCCGTCGACCTGCTCTGGAACGGCGGCATCGGCACCTACGTGAAGTCGTCCCTGGAGAACAACGCCGACGTCGGCGACAAGGCCAACGACCCGGTCCGGATCGACGGCGCCGAGCTGCGCTGCCGCGTCGTCGGCGAGGGCGGCAACCTCGGCGTCACCCAGCTCGGCCGGATCGAGTACGCCCGCACCGGCGGGCTGATCAACACCGACTTCATCGACAACTCCGCCGGGGTCGACACCTCCGACCACGAGGTCAACATCAAGATCCTGCTGGACCAGGCCGTCCGGGACGGCGAGCTGACCGGCAAGCAGCGCGACGGCCTGCTCTACGAGATGACCGACGAGGTCGGACGGCTCGTCCTGCGCGACAACTACGCGCAGAACGTCGCCCTCGCCGGCGCCCGCGCGCAGGCCCCGGCGATGCTGCACATCCACGCCCGCTACCTGCGCAAACTCGAACGCGACGGCCGCCTCCAGCGGCGCATCGAGTTCCTGCCCGACGACAAGGCCCTGGCCGAGCGCCGCCAGGCCGGGCTCGGGCTCACCAGCCCCGAGTTCTCCGTCCTGCTCGCCTACGCCAAGCTCGCCCTCGACCACGACCTCGTCGCGTCCGACCTGGCCGACGACCCGTACCTGGAGGCGTGGCTGGTCGACTACTTCCCGACCCCGCTGCGCGAACGGTTCCGCGCCTACATGG
Source organism: Spirillospora sp. (assembly GCA_050698635.1). Taxonomy (GTDB): domain Bacteria; phylum Actinomycetota; class Actinomycetes; order Streptosporangiales; family Streptosporangiaceae; genus Spirillospora. The sequence continues at coordinate 7,154 of JBOHBY010000617.1, read as the reverse complement.
ACCGCCACCCGCTCCGCCGCGAGATCATCACCACCGCCGTGGTGAACGACCTGATCAACGCGAGCGGCTCCACGTTCGTGTTCCGGATGAACGAGGAGACGGGGGCGTCGTCGTCCGACATCGCCCGCGCCTACCTCGTCGCCCGCGACGTGTTCGAGACGCCGAGGTTCTGGCGGTCGGTGGAGTCCCTCTCGCACGAGATCGACGAGTCCACGCAGATCGCGATGCTGCTGGAGGCGCGGAAGCTGACCGAGCGCGGCGCCCGCTGGCTGCTGCACAACCGGCGGCCGCCGTTCGACATCCGCGAGACGATCGAGTTCTTCGCCGGAAGCGCGGCCACGCTGAGCACCCACCTGTCCAAGCTCCTCGTCGGACTCGACCTCGCCGCGTTCGAGCAGCGTCGCGACGGTTTCGCACAGCGCGGCGTCCCGGACGAGCTCGCCGAGCTGTGCGCGACGTTCGTCCCCGCCTTCTCCACCTTCGACCTCGTCGGCATCGCGCACGACACGAGCCGTCCGGTGGAGGAGGTCGCCGAGGTCTACTTCGACCTGGCGGACCGGCTGCAACTGTCGCGCCTGCGCGAACGCATCATCGCGCTGCCCCGCGACGACAAGTGGCGCTCCATGGCCCGCTCCGCCCTCCGCGACGACCTCTACACCGCTCACGCGGCCCTGACCAGGGACGTCCTCGTCACCAGCGAGCCGGGCGGACAGCCGGAGGAGCGCATGGTCCTCTGGGCGGAGAAGAACAAGCCCGCCGTCCAGCGCGCCCAGCAAACACTCAGCGAGATCTGGGAGAGCGACAGCTTCGACCTGGCAACCCTCTCCGTGGCCTTGGGCGCGATCCGCACCCTCGTCACAGCCAGCTCTCTACCCTCGGCCGAATAAACACCGTCGGGCGCCGGACGGTCTCGCTGCAGCGGTCGGAGGAGCGGGACCGTCCGGCACCCGGCGGAAATCAGGAGCCGTTCGCGGTGACGGCCTTGCGGTAGATGCCGGTGACCGTGGCGCGGCCCTTCGGCGGGACGGTGGCCAGGTACTGGACGAGGACGGTCGTGTCCATGCGCGTCCGGACGGCCTTGGCCGGGGCGAGACCGAGGAGGTCACCGCCCACGGTCAACCGTCCCCGCTGGGACGAGGAGTACGCCTCGTTCTGCTTGAGGACGTACCAGACGAGGGCCCCGCGGTCCTTGGTGCGCAGGGCGAACACCCGGTAGCGGCTGGGGGCGAACTTGGACGACAGCGTGACGCCGCGTCCGGCGAGGGTCTTCTCGCCGTTCTTCAGCGCCTTGTAGGTCTCGCTGGTCTGCGCCCCGTCGGCCAGGACGGACGCGTTCGGCGCGCCCGGCCCGCCGGTGAGCAGGGCGGCGTGCGCCTGGGGTAGTTTGCCGGGCGCGACGGCGAGGCCGTCCTTGTCGTCCGGGGCGACGGGTGTGGCGTAGCCGTCGGGGTCGAGCGCGACGCGGCCGAGCGAGTCGGCGGACGAGTAGGGGTCGGCGGTCAGCAGCCAGGGCGCCCCCGCCCTGGCCTGCGTGAACAGCAGCGCGTGCCGCAGCGCCCGCTTCCCCCTGCCGGTGACGGCGCCGGCCGCGAACCAGTGCGGGTAGCCGGTCAGGCGCGGGATGTAGAACGCCGTGCTGGTGAACGCCACCTTCGGCGCCCGCTGCCTGATGGCGCGGCGGAGCTTGAGTGAGGCGTCGTCCATGGACAGCTGCGGGTCGGCCTCGATCGTCGGCAGGGCCTTGCCGTTCAGCCTGCGCCCGACCCGGTTCGCCCCCACGGTGTAGGAGGCGAGGACCTGCTGGGCCTGTGCGTGGCTGAGTGCCGGTGTGGCCGTGCGTTTGTCCGCCTTGGCGGACGAGGTGTCGCCCGAGCAGCCGGCGCTCATCGTGGCGATGAGCAGGCAGGACGTCGACAGTGAGACGGCGGCGGTGGTGCGTGCGGGCATTGCGGGAGCCCCCCGAGTGGTGACGGAGATCCGGACCGCCCGCCATCTTCGCAGAGTGACCGCCAAGTCACTCTATGAACACGAAACCTCGCCGCACAAACTTCCAGGTGACCGGGTCATGCATGCCGGGCGCACGCCGAAAACTGGGGGGCGCACGCCGGGAACCGGGTCACCCGCCGGGAACCGGGTCACCCGCCAGGAATCAGGCGGTCTGCTGCTCCTGCTGGCGCATCCAGCGGATCTCGGCCTCGATGAACTCGTCGATGTCGCCGTCCAGGACCGACGAGGGGTTGCCGACCTCGATGCCGGTGCGCAGGTCCTTCACGATCTGGTACGGGTGCAGCACGTAGTTGCGGATCTGCGTGCCCCAGCTGCTGGTGCCCTCACCGCGCAGCGCGGACATCTTGTCCGCCTCCTCCTGCCGCTTGCGCTCCAGGAGCTTGGCCTGCAGGACGTTCATCGCCGTGGCCTTGTTCTGGATCTGGCTGCGCTCGTTCTGGCAGGACACGACGATGCCGGACGGGATGTGCGTGATCCGCACGGCCGAGTCGGTGGTGTTGACGCCCTGGCCACCGGGACCGGACGACCGGTACACGTCGATGCGCAGGTCGTTCTCGTCGATGTCGACGTGGTCGCTCTGCTCCACCACCGGGACGACGTCCAGGCCCGCGAACGACGTCTGGCGGCGGCCCTGGTTGTCGAACGGGGAGATCCGGACGAGCCGGTGCGTGCCGTGCTCGCCGCGCAGCGTCCCGTAGGCGTAGGGCGCCTTCACGGTGAACGTCGTCGACTTGATGCCCGCCTCTTCGGCGTAGGACGTGTCGTAGATCTCGGTCGGGTAGTTGTGCCGCTCGGCCCAGCGCAGGTACATGCGCTGGAGCTGCTCGGCCCAGTCGGCCGCGTCGACCCCGCCCGCCTGGGCGTTGATCGTGACCAGCGCCTCCCGCGCGTCGTACTCGCCCGACATGAGCGTGCGGACCTCGAGCTGCTGGACGGCCTTGTGCAGAGCCGCGAGCTCGTCGTCGGCCTCCGCGCGGGTGTCGGCGTCGTCCATCTCGGTGGCGAGCTCGTACAGCGTCGCGGCGTCGTCGAGCCGCTGCCGCAGCCCCTCGACCCTGCCGAGCTCGCTCTCCAGATACGACAGGCGGCGCGTCACCGTCTGGGCGCGCTCCTGGTCGCTCCACAGGTCAGGGTCGGCCGACTGCTCGCGCAGCTCGGCGATGTCGCGCCGCATGCCGTCGAGGTCCAGCACCTGTTCGATGCCGGTCAGAGTCGAGCCGAGCTCCTTGAGCTGCTCTTCGGGTTCGATGCCTGCCACGCCTTCGAGCTTATCGCCGTCCGGGCACCGGTCGGGCGGGCGATCCCCGTCGCCCCCCGATGGCCCGCATCCGGCGCCCGCGGCACGCGCGCGCGTCCGGCCCAATACCATGTTCGGTGGCAGAATCACGGGCCGAGGAGGCAGGCCGGAGGACGGCCGCCGTGGAGTTCGGTCCGAGGGACGGGTCTGTGCACAGGTTCTCGCGGGTGATCGCGGCAGTGATGATCGTCGTCATGCCGCTGGCCGCAGGCTGCGCCGAGGGCAAGGCGAAGGCGCGGCCGTCGGCGGGCACGGCCACGATGTCGCCGCCCGAGCCGGTGCCGGTGGCGCTGACGCCGCAGGTCGCCGAGCGCGCGTTCCGCACCTACGTCACCGACGAGGACGTGGCCAGGGCCGCCGGCGACGAGCGGCTCGCGCTGAACTGGACGTCCGACGGCCAGTCCCAGCTCACCGCCGCCGAGTTCCGCAAGGCCGCTTACGACGGCGACCCGGTGCGGCGGTTCTCCTACGGCGAGCCCAGGCTGTACGTACCGAAACTGAAGGACGCCGCCTACCCGCAGTGGTTCCTCGTGTCGGTCGACCGCTCCGTCGTGGGCGAGTCCAAGAGCAAGCGCAGGGCGCTGATGGCGTTCATCCTGCGCGGCCCGTCCGACCAGTGGAAGCTGACGCTGGCGACCCTGCTCCAGCCGAAGATGAAGGAACCGAAGGTCACGATCGGCCCGGACGGTTACGCGACCCCGCTGGGCAGCGACGACACGTCGGTGCTGATCCGTCCCCGCGACGTCGGCGGCATCCAGGCGACGATCGCCGCGGAGGGCGGAGGCAGCGTCGCCGCGAAGGTGATGAAGCCCGGAACGGTCACCACGGGCTACTACAGGGCGACCAGGCGCGCCAAGAAGAAGGCCAAGGAGAAGGACCTCACGCTCCAGGTCGTCTACACGGCGACCCCGTTCCCGTACTTCGGCCTACGGACCGACCACGGCGGCGGCCTGATCATCTACTCGCTGTTCCGTAACACTTCGCTGGTCGCCAAGGACCCCGGCACCCCGAAGCCGGAGATCCCCGAGGAGGCCGAGCACCTGCTCGACGGCACCGTCGAGGGCATCGAGGTCTCCATGACGGCGACCCTGCACTTCGCGGCGTTCGACCCGCCACGGGCCGGCAAGGACAAGCCCCAGTCGAAGGCGCACCTGATCGCCGACGACGGGGCGATCTCCAAGGCCGCCACTCCAGAGATCAAGAAGCCTTAGCGGGCGCGGCCCGCCGGAAGCCGAGCGCGCCGCCTAACCGTAGACGCGCTGGACGACGAGCGCCACGAACAGCAACGCCACCAGCCCCGCCAGGACGAGGGCGGGCGGCACGGACGGGCCGTGCCTGTGCAGTTCGGACCGGGCCTCCCGGCAGGTCGGGCAGCGCCCCTCCACCACCGGGTTCGAGCACCGAGCGCAGATCAGATGTTCGCAGCTCATGTCGTGGCCCCAATCTCCGAGAACGGGACGCCGGCCCCGATGCGGGGCTACGCCGACCTGTCTGGTATCTGGCGAGCTTGTCTGGTGTCCGTCGACTATTAGGTATCTTTCTCCATCATCCAGCCTAGCCGGACTGTATGGTCGTTCCGGCAAGTCCGGGAGCTAGACGGTACGAAACGACCGGACGTCGGGAGATGGTTCGCATGGCACTGACCGGGCGGGACGGCCTGATCGGGCGATGCGGTGGCCCGGCGCGTACCTACCACGCCGAGTGGGACGAGACAGTTGACTCTCCCCTCTACACTGCTCGAAGGCTCCGCGTCCTTCCCGGTCGCGAGGCCGGGCGGCGCAAGGCGGCGGCCGCGGGCGACGAAGTCCGCGGCGGTGCCCTCGCCGCTCCCCAACCCCTAGACTGAACCGCCGTGATGCAGCCGTGATCCATTTCGACAACGTCACCAAGGTCTACCCGAGCCAGAACCGGCCAGCCCTGGCGCACGTGAACGTCGCCATCGAGAAGGGCGAGTTCCTGTTCCTGGTGGGGCCGTCCGGCTCCGGCAAGTCGACCTTCCTGCGCCTCATCCTGAAGGAGGAGCGTCCTTCCCAGGGTCACGTGCACGTGGCGGGCAAGGACCTGAGCAGGCTGAGCAACTGGAAGGTGCCGCACCTGCGCCGCAGGATCGGCTGCGTCTTCCAGGACTTCCGCCTTCTCCCCAACAAGAACGTCTTCGAGAACGTCGCTTTCGCCCTCGAGGTGATCGGAAAGCCGCGGCGCTTCATCGGCAAGGTCGTCCCCGAGGTCGTCGACCTCGTCGGCCTTGAGGGCAAGATGCACCGGATGCCGGACGAGCTGTCCGGCGGCGAGCAGCAGCGCGTCGCGATCGCGCGGGCGTTCGTCAACCGGCCGATGATCCTGCTGGCGGACGAGCCGACGGGGAACATCGACCCCGCGACCTCGATCGGCATCATGAAGGTGCTGGACCGGATCAACCGGACCGGCACCACCGTCGTGATGGCCACCCACGACGCCGCGATCGTCGACGCGTTCCGCAAGCGCGTCGTCGAGCTGGAGGACGGACGGGTCGTCCGCGACCAGTCCCGCGGCGTGTACGGGCAGGCCTACTGAACGGCACATCCATCTGAACCATCGATTCCTTCCGGGTCGTACGACACCGAGTACGACAACCCGAGCACGACATCGGTACGGCCACAGGTAGGAACGCCCCGCGTCAGGCCGCGTTCCAGGACGGGACGGACGGCCAGGCTTCCGGCGGGACACAGGCGATCAAGGACAGCGAGGCATGCGCGTACAGTTCGTTCTCCAGGAGATCTGGATCGGTCTCCGCCGGAACATGACGATGACGATCTCCCTCGTCATCACCGTCGCCATCGCCATGGCGCTCTTCGGCACCGGGCTGCTCCTGCGGGAGCAGGTCAGGTCGTCCAAGAGCTTCTGGTACGACAAGATCGAGGTCTCGATCTTCCTGTGCGCCAAGACGAGCTCCAACGAGGCCTGCCAGAAGCGGGACGTCACCGACCCCGAGCGGCAGAAGCTCAAGGCGCAGCTGGAGCAGATGCCCCAGGTGTCGAAGGTCGAGTACGAGAGTAAGCAGCAGGCCTACACCCGGTTCAAGGACAACTTCGCGGGCGCGCCGGGCTTCGTGGAGAGCACCCGCGAGGGTGACATTCCCGACTCCTACCGGGTGAAGCTGAAGAACCCCGAGGAGTACAAGGCGGTCGCGCAGGCGATGCTCGGCCAACCCGGCGTCGATACCGTGATCAACGAACAGGAGATCCTGAAACGGTTCTTCAGGATCCTGAACGGGCTCCAGGTGGCGGCACTGACGATCGCGTTGATCCAGGTGGTCGCCGCGGTGATGCTGGTGGGCAACACCGTCCGGCTGTCGGCGTTCAACCGGCGCCGGGAGACGGGCATCATGCGGCTGGTCGGGGCCTCCAACACCTATATCCAGATGCCGTTCATCCTGGAAGGTGCCATCGCCGGGCTGATCGGCGGGTTGTTCGCGTCCATCTTGCTGGTGTTCAGTAAGAAACTGCTGGTCGACAGATTGGCGGGGGACGTCCAACTCGTCAGCCAACTCGGCTGGAGCACGGTGGTCGCGGTCATTGTGCTGTCGATCTGTTTCGGCGTGCTGCTCTGTGCCGTCGCGTCGTTCCTCACACTGCGCCGATATCTGAAAATCTGACGCGGTGACCGGATCCGGCGCAAGCGCCGGGTCCGGTGCTGTTCGCCGCCCTACACTTGCCGCATGCTGCGGCGAACCCCCCATGTCAGGAAGGCCGGGCACCTGCTGCGAGGTGCCGCCGTCGCCGCCGCGCTCCTCTGCGCCTACGGGGCGGGGATCGTCAGCGGCTCGGGATCGGAGCGGCACGCCGCCGTCGCGGGCGGGTCCGTGCTGGAC
>JBOHBY010000616.1:0-1962 GCA_050698635.1 Spirillospora sp. | reverse complement strand
GCATCCGGCGCTGCGGGCGCGACAGCCGGCCGGGCTCGGCGGGCCGCCGTCCGGTCGCGACGAGAATCGTCACGATGTCGAGCGGCTCGCCGTTCGGCCGGGTGCGGCCGCGGGTCATCGCGTAGGGGCGGACGATGGGTCCGGCGGCGGCGTCCAGCCACCGTTCCCTGCCCGGCGCCCAATGGTCCGGGCCGCCGGGCGCGTCGCCGGGGTCCATCGCGCGTCACCCGGTTCCCGGTCCGGGCCCGCTCTGCCTGAGCCCCGTGGACAGCTGCCGGCCGACGCGCTTGACCAGCATCGTCATCTCGTAGGCGACGAGCCCGGCGTTCGCGCCGGCCTCGCTGAGCAGGGCCAGGCAGCTGTTGGCGCCCGCGGGGACGACGAAGAACAGCCCGTCCTCCATCTCGATCAGCGTCTGCCGGATCTCGCCGGACGCGAGCTGCGCCTTCGCCCCGGTCGCCAGGCTCTGGAACCCGGCGGCGAGCGCCGCCAGGTACTCGCCGTCCTCGCGGCCGACGCCGCGCGACCTGCCCATGACGAGCCCGTCCCGCGACAGCACGACGACCTTGCGGACCTGCGGCACTCGGTCGACGAGATCGTCGAGAAGGAAGTTCAGCTCGGTCGCCGCTCCCTGCCGGATCATGATGTTCCCTCCATGCCGTCTGCGGGTGCTTCGTCGTCGTCTCTGCCGCGCAGCCATCCCGCCTGGAGCGAGGCGAACAGGTCACGCGACGCCTCGGCCGAGCGGTCCTCGCCGGTTCCCGGTTCGGGCCCGGCCGGTTCGGGCCCGGCGTCGCCGCGCAGCTGCGGGGCGAGGTTACCGCCACGGACCCGGCGCGGTAGCGGGGCTCGTCCGCCGTTCCCCGCCTGGGCCTGGGCGGCCTGGGCCTGGGCCTGGGCCTCGCCGAAGGACGGGATTCCGTAGGGCGGGGTCTCGTGCGGTGACTGCCCGTACGACGGCGACGGCGGGGTCTCGTACGACGGCGGGGTCTCGTACCGTTCGTACGAGGGCCGGTCCTCGGTGGACGGCGGCGCGCTGAACCCCGCCGTCGCGTCGTACCCCGGCTGGTCCACGAGGGGTGCCGGAGCATCGGGCGGGGTGGTGTCGTAGGTCGGTGCGTTGAGCAGCGCCGTGGACGCCGGTCCCTCCGGCGTGGGCCACGGCTTCAGCGCCCCGTTTCCCAACGACGGTTCGTTTCTGTAGCCGGGGGTGGCGGACGTGGGGGCCTGTTCGTCTTCGGGCTGGTCGTCGACGTCCACGATGAGGCCGCGCGGGATCAGCACGACCGCGCTGACGCCCCCGTACAGCGACGGCTGCAAGGCGACGCGGATACCGTGCCGGCCGGCGAGGCGGGCGACGACGAACAGGCCGAGGCGGTCGGTGACGGCGAGGTCGAACTCGGGCGGACGCGACAGCCGCAGGTTCAGCGCGTCCAGTTCGGACTGGTCGAGGCCGATGCCGCGGTCGACGACGTCCACGGCGAACCCGTTGGCGCCGAGCTCGCCGCGCACGAGCACCTCGGTCGGCGCGGGCGAGAACACCGTGGCGTTCTCGATCAGCTCGGCGAGCAGGTGGATGATGTCGGCGACGGCCTCGCCGATCACCGCGGCGCGCCCGGACACGACGACGACCTCGACGCGCGTGTAGTCCTCGACCTCGGACACGGCGGCGCGCAGCACGTCCTCGACGTGCACGGGGCTGCTCCAGCCGCGGCCCGGGGACGTCCCGGACAGGATGACCAGGCCCTCCGCGTGGCGCCGCATCCGGGTGGTGAGATGGTCGAGGCGGAACAGGTCCTCCAGCGCCTTCGGATCGGACGCGCCGCGCTCCATCTCGTCCAGCATGCGGAGCTGCCGGTGCAGCAGCGACTGGCTGCGCCACGCGACGTTGAGGAACACGCGGCTGATGCCCTGCCGCAGGTACGCCTCGCGGACGGCGGTGTCGATCGCGGTGTGCTGCAC
>JBOHBY010000615.1:0-4556 GCA_050698635.1 Spirillospora sp. | reverse complement strand
GTCGATCGCGTGCTTGAGCGCCTGCTCCGCCGCGCCCTGCACGCCCGCGTCGATGCTGGTCACGAGGTGCGAACCGGGGACGGGCGCCTGCTCCTGCGCGGTGCCGGTGACGCGCCCCTGGCTGTCGACGAGGACCTTGCGGAAACCGGGCTCGCCGCGCAGCGCCTTGTCGTACTGCGCCTCAAGCCCGGCGCGGCCGACGAGGTCGACGCCGCTGTACCCGGTGACCTTGAGGCCGGTGCGCTTGTCGAGCTCCTCCTGCGTGACCGGCTGGAGGTAGCCGAGGAGCTGCGCGGGCTTCGCACCGTCCGGCTCCGGATAGTCGCGGACGGCCTGGACCTGCGCGGTCACGCCGGGGAAGTCCTCCTGCCGCTCCATGATCTGGAGTGCGCGCTTGGGGTCGACGTGGTCCTCGACGGGGATCGGCTGGTACGGGGAGCCGGGCCAGCACGGCCGTTTGATGCCGGGGCCGCACAGCCTGATGCGCTTGGTGATCTCGTCGTGGCTGATCCCGAGGACGGACGCGAGCCGTTTCAGGACGGCCTCGCCGCCGTCCTTCTGGCGCGACATCGTCGTCCGGTCGACGGACACGACCAGCGCGCTGGTGTTACGGACGAGCGGGCGCCCCCTGTCGTCCAGGATCATGCCGCGGACGGCTGGGACGACGATGTCGCGGGTGCGGTTCTGCGCGGCGACGTCGCGGTAGTGCTGGCCCTCCAGGACCTGGAGCGTCCACATGCGCCCGACGAGGACGAGCAGCAGCGCGCCGACCAGCACGTACAGGACGACGAGGCGGAAGTGGGTGCGCGGGTTCACCAGGCCTCAGCTCCGCCCGGACATCGCGCGGTAGCGGGCGGCGGGCACCGAGAGGGTGTCGCCGCCCCGGGCCCGCTCGCCGCGTTCGTACCGGCGGGTGGCGCGCAGCACCGCCCACACGACGAACGGGCTCGCGATGACGTCGTACAGCACCTGGAGCGGCACCATGCTCGACACCGTCGCCCATTCGGCGCGCGGGTCGCTGAGGATCATGCCGGTCCCCGCGTAGAGGACGGTCCCGGCAAGCGCGCCCGCGGCGACGGCGAAGAACGGCACGACCGACTGCCGGTCCATCTCGGCGGACGCGACGCCGCACAGGTACCCGATGAGGCAGTAGACGAGCGCGTACCGGCCGATGGTGTGGTCGGCGGGCGGGATGATGTCGGCGGCGAGGCCGGCGAGGAACCCGGTGACCATGCCGGTCATCGACCCGGCGACGAGCGCCAGCGCGACGACGGCGAGCAGCACCAGGTCGGGTTGGACGCCGCCGGGCAGCGGCAGCCGGTTCGCGACCGACACCTGGAGGATCAGCGTCACGCCGATCACGACGGCGGCGACCGCGCCGCGGCCGGCGGGCGATGTCTCTGGCGGGTTCAGCACGTCAGTCCCCCCGGCTCGGGTTCGTGGACGGGGTCTGCCGGCCGCTCGGCCCCGCCTCCGGGCGTCCGCTCCCCGACGGGCTCGCGCTCGGCGTCGCGGACGGCTTCGGTGTCACGGGCGGTTTCGGCCTCGGTGGCAGGACCGCGTCACGCGGGTCGGTCTTCGGCGGGGCGACCACGACGGCGACGACGTCCAGGCTCGTGAACTTCACGAACGGCCGGACATAGGCGGTGCGGGTCAGGCCCCCGGTCGATCGGTCGATCCGCTCGACCACGCCGATCGGGACGCCGGGCACGTACGGCCGCTGCCCCTGCGAGCCGAGTGTGACGATCCGCTGCCCGACCTGGATCGGGGCGGCGGCGTCGAGCAGCTGGAAGCGCAGCGGCGTGGTGCCGTGCCCGCCGAGGCCGCGGCGCCCGCGCCCCTGCACGATCCCGATCTCCTTGGAGCCCTCGAGCCGGGACCCGATCGACGAGGTCTGGTCGGTGGCGAGCAGGACGGTCGCGGTCGCGGGCCCGACGCGGGTGACGCGTCCGACGAGCCCCTCGGCGCTCATCACGGTCATGTCGCGCTTGATGCCGCTGCGGCTGCCGGCGTCGATGGTGACGGTGTCCTCGAAGCCCTGCCCGGCGGAGATCACCTGCGCGGCGAGGATCTTGTAGCCGCCCATGCCCGCGGTGCCGAGCAGCCGCTGGAGCTGCGCGGACTTGTCCTGGTTGAGCCGCATCGCGCGCAGTTGCTCGCGCAGTCTCTGGTTCTGCCGCTCGATCCGGTCGGCGCGGCGCTTCTCGCCCGGCGCGTCGGTGATCGCGTCGAAGGTGTTGCCCACCGGCCGGACGACCGACGCCGACGCGCGCTCCACCGGCCCGAACACGGTCGCGCCGACGTCGCGCAGGCCGCGCAGCGGGGAGTCGTCCCCGCCGCGGTAGTCAATGGTGATCATCGCGAGCGCAACGACGAGCAGCACGCCGAGGACGACGCGGGTGTGCCGGGTGTCCTTCACCCCACCGACCTCCCGTTCCTAGTCCACCCAGGGGGGTCAGTGTCGCGGTTCCGGCACCAGCACCTGCCGGAGTTCCTCGAAGTCCTCGACGCACTTGCCGGTGCCGAGCACCACCGAGTCGAGCGGGTTGTCCACAAGGTGGATGGGCATCCCGGTCTCCTCGCGGAGCCGTTCGTCGAGGTTCTTCAGCAGCGCGCCGCCGCCGGTGAGCGCGATCCCGCGGTCCATGATGTCGCCGGACAGCTCGGGCGGGCACTTGTCGAGCGTGGTCTTCACCGCGTCCACCACCGCGTTGACCGGCTCCTCGATCGCGCGCCTGACCTCCTCGGCGGAGATCACGACGGTCTTCGGCAGCCCGCTGACGAGGTCGCGGCCGCGGATCTCGGCGTGCGGCTCGTCGTCGCCGCCCGGATACGCGGACCCGATCGCCATCTTGATCTCCTCGGCCGTACGTTCCCCGAGCATCAGGGAGTACTCCTTCTTGGAGAAGGAGATGACGGCCTGGTCGAGCTCGTCGCCGCCGACCCGGACGGACTGGCTGGTGACGATCCCGCCGAGCGAGATGATCGCGACCTCGGTGGTGCCGCCGCCGATGTCGACGACCATGTTCCCGGTCGGCTCGTACACCGGCAGTCCCGCGCCGATCGCCGCGGCCATCGGCTCCTCGATGATGTACACGCGGCGGGCCCCGGCCTGGTAGCCGGCCTCCTTCACCGCGCGCTGCTCCACCCCGGTGATCCCGCTCGGCACCGCGACCACGATCCGCGGTTTCGCGAAGTGCCGGCGCTTGTGCACCTTCTGGATGAAATAGCGCAGCATCCGCTCGGTGACGTCGAAGTCGGCGATGACGCCGTCCTTCAGCGGACGGACGGCGACGATGTTGCCCGGCGTGCGGCCGATCATCCGCTTCGCCTCGATGCCCACCGCGACGATCTTCCCCGTGTTGGTGTTGATCGCCACCACGGACGGTTCGTTGAGGACGATGCCACGCCCGCGGACGTACACCAGGGTGTTGGCGGTACCAAGATCGACCGCCATGTCACGGCCTAGAAACGACAGCTTGTTACCCATGAAGAAAGGGAGCCCTTCATGATTGACGGGCGTGTATAGCGGCGTGTCCATCGTAACGTGCGCCGACGTCCCCGGGCAGTCATCCAGGGCCCGCGAGTCGATCAAAAACCGCCCCGTGAGCTGCCCCGTAATCACCAAAGACGCGCGGACGGATCCGCACCGCCCGCGCGTCCGGCACGTGCTTCAGCCGAGCTCTGGGAAGAAGAGCTTTATCTCGCGGTCGGCGGAGTAGGTGGAGTCGGAGCCGTGCACGATGTTCTCGCCGATCTCCAGGGCGTGGTCGCCGCGGATGGTGCCGGGGGTGGCGCTGACCGGGTCGGTGGCGCCGGCGAGGGCGCGGAACGCCTCGATGGCGCGGGGGCCCTCGACGACCATGGCGACGAGCGGGCCGCCGGTGATGAACTCGACGAGGTCGCCGAAGAACGGCTTGGTGGCGTGTTCCTCGTAGTGGGCCTCGGCGGTCTCGCGGGCGAGGGTGCGGAGTTCCAGCGCGACGAGCTTCAGGCCCTTGCGCTCGATCCGGGAGATGACCTCACCGACGACGCCGCGGCGGACGCCGTCGGGCTTGACGAGGACGAGAGTGCGCTCGGACACGGGTGGTTCTCCTTGGGAAATGTCGATGGTGCAAGCGCGCGAATCTTACCGGGCCCGCGGCACCGCGGTGGCCTTGCGGGTGTGCGCGGCCGTGGCGGCGGCGAGGAGGACGGCGGCGGCGGAGGCGGCGATGAGCCAGGTGTGGTAGCCGTCCCGGAGGGCGTGGAATCGCCCGGCCGCGGTGAGCGGGCGAAGCCGTTCCAGCCGTGCCGCCTGGAGCGACAGGACGAGGAGCTGCCCGGCGAGCACGGCGGGGAAGCAGAGGGACAGGCCGAAGAGCGCGGCGCCGACGCTGGTGTCGCGGAGCGAGGCGGCGAGGGCCAGGCCGATGCCGGTGCCGAGGAGGGCGAGCGGGACGAGCATCGTCCGGCGGTCGTCGAGGTGGGTGAGCAGGCCGAGCGGCAGCGCCGCGATCATCAGGGCGTAGCCGGCGCGGACGGCGGGGCGCGCGCGGGCGCGGACGGAGGCGAGC
>JBOHBY010000614.1:0-1711 GCA_050698635.1 Spirillospora sp. | reverse complement strand
CCGCGGTCCCTCGCCGCACGCTCCTCGAACTTCGGGCGCGGCATCTCGACCTTGGTCGTCACGTTCGCCATCCTCGTCCCCCTTCGCTCCCGTCGGTCGTCGGCAGGCTATCAAAGTGATATCACTTTTTCGAGGTCGGGCTCCTCGGCCTCCGGGATCACCTTCGGGACGTTGCGCAGCGTGACGAGCGCGAAGACCGCGACCAGGGCGGCGAAACCGGCGCTGCACACGAGGGCGGCGTGCATGCCGTCCACGAACGCGTCCCGGGCGGCATCGGCGACCTGCGCGGCGAGCGCGCCGGGAAGCCGCTCGGACGCCTGCACCGCCCCGCCCAGCGAGTCACGGGCAGCGGACGCCGCAGGCTCCGGAACCCCGGTGGGCAGGTCGAGCACGTTCCGGTACACCGCGTTCAGGACGCTCCCCAGCACCGCCATGCCGAGCGCGCCGCCCAGCTCCGTCGCCGTCTCCGAGATCGCCGACGCCACGCCGGAACGCTCCTTCGGCACGGACGCGAGCACGGTGTCGCCCGTGACCGTGAGGCCCATGCCCATCCCGGCCCCGGACAGCAGCATCGCGGGGATCATCGTCCAGTACGAGGTGTGCAGCTCGATCGTCAGGAACACCGTGTAACCGGCGGCGGCGAGCAGCATCCCGGTCGCGACGACACGGGCCCGGCCGAGCAGGTTGATCAGCGGCGGGGCCAGCAGCGCGCCGCCGAGCATGGCGCCCGCCGCGCCGGGCAGCCCGGCCAGGCCCGCCTTCAGCGGCGACCAGCCGAGCGCGAGCTGGAAGAACAGCGAGAAGATCAGCGACTGCGCGACGAGGGCGAACATCGCGAACATGTTGGTGACGACCGACCCGCTGAACGCGGCGTCGCGGAACAGCCGGACGTCGATCAGCGGCTCGTCCAGCCGCCTCTGCCGGACCAGGAACACCGCCAGCGCCAGCACGCCCGCCGCCGCCGACACGTAGATCCGCGCCTGGTCCGGGCCGTGCGCCGCCGCCTCCTTGATCGCGTACACGACGCCGAGGACGCCCGCGACCGACAGCGGCACGCTCAGCAGGTCGAGCCGTCCCGGCACCGGGTCGCGCGACTCCCGCAGCACGACCGCGCCCGCGACCAGCGCCACCGCCATGATCGGCACGTTGATCAGGAAGACCGAGCCCCACCAGAAATGGTCGAGCAGCGCGCCGCCGACGACGGGCCCGAGCCCGACCGCGAGCCCGCCGACGCCCATGAACGCGCCGACGGCCATCGTCCGCTCCTTCGGCTCGGTGAACGCGCGGCGGATCAGCGACAGGCACGACGGCATCAGCGTCGCGCCCGCGACGCCCAGCACGGCGCGGGCCGCGATCAGCAGTTCGGCGCTCGGCGCGTAGGCGGTCACGGCGGACGCGGCGGCGAACAGCGCCGTCCCCATCAGCAGCAGCCTCTTGTGCCCGATCCGGTCGCCGACCCCGCCCATGGTGATCAGCAGGCCGGCGAGCGCGAACCCGTAGGCGTCGGCGATCCACAGGATCTGGGTGGACGAGGGTTCCAGGTCGGCGCTCAGATGCGGGACGGCCTGGTTGAGCGCGGTGAGGTCGATGTTGGGCACGAGCGCGACCAGGAGGCAGGTCGCGAAGGTGCCCCACTTGCGGGCTGGGGTGTTCATGCCCGCAACGTTCGCGGCGGGCGCTGACCGTCCCCGCACCGTCCGCTGACGGACGG
>JBOHBY010000613.1:0-4767 GCA_050698635.1 Spirillospora sp. | reverse complement strand
GCCCGCGGCCGTCGAGCGCGCGAAGGCGCTCAAGGGCGTCGCCGGGATCACGGTCGTGGACGCGGCCCGCGCCAACGTCGGCGGCCGCCGCCTCGGGCTGCTCGGCGTGGACCCGTCGAGGTTCCGGGCGTTCGCGCCGGCGCCGACCGCCGAGTCCGACCAGCTGTGGCAGACGATCGCGTCCGGCGGCCTGGCGGTCTCGTTCGAGGAGGGCCGCGACGGGTCGCTGCCGCTCGGCTCGGTCGTCGAGGCGGGCCGCAGCACCGGCCCCGGCCGGGTTCGTGTCGGCGCGTACGCGTCGATGGGCATCGGCGACATCGACGCGGTCGTGTCCCGCGCGCAGGCCCGCGCGCTCGGCATGCCGGACGGCAACGCCCTGGTCATCAGCGCGCCGAAGACCGACACCGCGAAGCTGGCGGCACGGCTGAAGAAGATCCTCCCGCGCGGGACGAAGGTCGCCGCGCTGGCGCCCCCACGGGCGCGACCGTCCGCGAAGGGCAAGGACGGCCCGCGGGTGACCGGACGGCCCGACGGCGTGACCGGCGGCCTGTCCCCCATCACCGGCAACAGGATGACGCCCACGATGCGGACCGCGCTGCTGGAGATCGCGGGGATGTTCGGGCCTTTCCCGACGATCGGCTGCCACCGCTCCACCGGCGACCCGCAGGACCACGCCGACGGCCGGGCCTGCGACTTCATGGAGAGCACCGGCGGCCGCCTGCCGAGCGAGGGCGCCCGCCGCCACGGCGACCAGGTCGCGGGGTACGCGGTCGCGAACGCGCGGCGGCTCGGGATCTCCTACGTGATCTGGAGGCAGCGGATCTGGAACGTGCGCGGCGGCGGCTGGCGCGCGATGGAGGACCGCGGCAGCATCACGCAGAACCACTACGACCACGTCCACATCTCGGTGCTGCGCTGACACCGTCCTGTAGTGGTGCTCCAGGATCCTGGAGTAGTTCCAGGGGCAGGACGTTCTTGACGTAGGTCTTGAACGCCACCCTCTCCACGGTGCCCGTCCTCGTGTGCGCCCCCGAGGTCGCTGTTGAAGTACACCCGGACGGTCTTGCCACCGCGATTCCAGACCGAGGCGGCGGCGTTCTTGACGCACTTCCCCTTGCCGCTGCCCGCGCCCTTGAAGTCGTAGCAGGATGGCTGCTCGGTGCCGTATTCGGCTATCGAACCGGTGAAGTCCGAAATCGAACCCGAGTTGTCACTGTTGAAGGCGACACGGTGGCGAGGTCGCCACGGTGAGGACCTTGTCGAGCGTTCGCATTCGTCCTGGAGCCCCCTTGTGTGATCACCCGCCGGAGTGCGGGCAATGACCACGATGCCGAGGGGGCGCACCTGTCAGGTACCCCATGTGACAGGTTCTGACATGCTCTTACACGGCGGGGCCGCTACCTCGCGACATTGACGACGAAGTAGACGGGACGCGCGCCGGGAAGCAACTGTCTGCCGCCGCCGTCGACCATCTTCCAGCCGACCCAGCACGATCCGGGGGCGGCAGGAGCGGTGACGGAAACGCTGACCCGGACACGGGCGCCCGGTTTCGTATCGGGAATCGGAACCTTTCCCGGAGTCAGGCAAGTGCCGTTGTCGGCGGGCAATGTCGCGCGCGCGAGAAAACGTCCGCGCCACGGAACAGTGCCCACGTTGGCGATCTCCCAGGTCTTGACGAAGTGCTGCCCGGTCTTCACCACCGTGCCGTCGGGAATCGTCACGTCGGCGATGAAGGCGCTCCTGTCACCGGTGACCACCGGGCCGCTCGGCGCGGCCGTCTGCCGGGCCGGAGGATGGGCCTCCGCCGTTCCTCCCCCGTCGCCCCGCAGCATCGCCGCACCGATGGCCGCGCCGCCGAGCGTCCCGCAGCCGAGGACGGCCACGACGAGCCGGCGGCGTCGCCTCCGCCCGGGGGCGGGCACGGTGACCATCTCGGCCACCGGCGGCGTCTCGTCCCCGCCGCCCACCTCCGTGACCAGGGTGAGCGGGGCGACGCCGTCCTGGGCTGCGGCGGCGTCCTCCGGGCCGAGCGCGGCGCACCACAGCTCCCGCCACTCCTCGACGTCGCCTCCGCACGCTTCGACGAAGGCCTGCGTCGTCGTCCAGCTGGGAAACCTCGAGCCCTTGGCCGCCTCGTGCAGGGTCGCGTGGCTGACCGACCGCGACGTGGCCGCCATGACCCGGAACGAGGGGTTGCCCGCCTCCGCGCGCAACCGCCGCAGCCGCTCGGCGAAACGGTCGCGTGCCTCCTGGCCTCCGGCGGACGGCAGCGCTCCGGACTCGTTCATGATCCACCCCAACAACTCGGCCGTCCATTTACAGTTCAACTGGAATAGACCAGCAGGCTGGAATGGTCACGGCCTAGCGGCGATCCTTCACCGGCATTCTGACACATTGTGTTCCCGCGAGTGCTTGCCACCGCCTCGGGGGTCGCAGCCGAAGTTCACCAGATCGCCGACACCGCCGACAGGGGCTAGCAAAATGGACATTCCATTTTCGTCCAGGGTGGTAATGGAATGTCAGGACGGCGCGGTCAACGGCGGGGCAGGTCCTGCTCGCACCAGACGACCTTGCCGCCGTCGGTGCGGCGGACGCCCCAGCGCTGCGCGAGCCGCCCGACGACGTGCAGGCCCCGGCCCGACTCGATCATGTCGCTGTCGTCGTCGCGGTGCCGGACGCGGGGACGGCCGTCGGAGGAGTCGAAGACCTCGACGACCAGGCCGCCCTCCCGCACCAGCCGCAGCGTGATCCGCCCGCCCGCGTGCCGGATCGCGTTGGTGACCAGCTCGGACGCCAGCAGCATCGTGGAGTGGGCGAGGTCGTCCAGGTCCCAGCGGGCGAGCCGGTCGCGGACGAGGCCGCGCGCCCGGCGGACGGCGGCGGGCTCGGCGGGCAGCTCCCAGGTGACGTGCCGGTCGGCGGGGATGCGCGCGAGCCGGGCGACGAGCATCGCGATGTCGTCGCGGTGCTGGTCGTCGTAGATGCCGTCGAGGGCGGCCTGGCACAGGTCGTCCAGCGGGCGGGCGGCGGCGCCGCCGGAGAACGTGCCGCGCAGCCGGGCGAGGCCGTCGTCGATGTCGCGGGCGCGGTTCTCCACGAGGCCGTCGGTGTAGAGGAAGAGGAGCGTCCCGTCCTCGACGGTGAACTCGCGGCTGACGATCGGGCCGTCGCCGCCGACGCCGAGCGGCGGCGCGGGCGGCACCGGCAGGTATTCGGGATCGGCGCCCGGCGGGACGAGCAGCGGCGGCAGGTGCCCGGCGCTGGCGACCTCGCAGCGCCCGCTGACCGCGTCGTAGACGACGTAGGCGCAGGTGGCGAAGTGCGGCTCGCGTTCGCCGAGCGTCCGCATCAGCGAGTCGAGGCGCTCCAGGGCCTCGGCGGGCGGCAGTTCGAGCCCGGCGAGGGTGTGGATGGCGGTGCGGAGCCGGCCCATCGTGACGGCGGCCTTCACCCCGTGCCCGGCGACGTCGCCGACGACCAGCGCGACCCGGGCGCCGGGCAGCGCGATCGACTCGTACCAGTCGCCGCCGACCTCGATGAGGCGGCTGCCCGGCAGGTACCGGTGGTGGACCTCGACCGGTGACGGCGCCGACAGCCCGGTCGGCAGCAGGCTGCGCTGGAGGGTGAGCGCCGTGGCGCGTTCCCGCGAGTACTGGCGGGCGCTCTCGATGAAGATGGACGCCCGGTTGGCGAACTCCATCCCGATCTCGACGTCGTAGGCGTCGAACGGGCGGTGCGCGACCGACCGGGTGCAGACGAAGAACCCGAGCACGCCCGCCGCCGACGCGATCGGCAGCAGCAGCATCGACGCGCCCTTCAGCAGCTCGCCGACCGGTGGGCGGCGCCAGGCGGCGGCGATCTCGGCCGCGCCCTCGCCGCCGAGCGCGTGCCGCACCGGCTCCCCCGACGCCAGGCACCGCGTGTACGGGGTGCCTGGCGGGTAGACGAGGGACTCTCCGGTGGGGAACGTGGCGTCCCAGGCGGGGTCGTCGTCGTCGAAGCCGATGGCCATCCGGCGCATCTGCGGTCCGTCGGGGCCGTCGGGCGGCTCGTCGGTGTCCAGGTGGCTCTCCAGCAGGAGCAGGCCGCCGGAGTTGCAGAAGTGCGGGACGAGCACGTCCATCAGGCCGCGCGCGAGCATCTCGAGGTCGAGCGTGGAGCCGATCCGCGGGAGCGCGTCGTCCAGCAGGGCCCGGCGGATGACGGCCGGGTCGACGAACCGGTCGGCGAGCGGCACCGGCACCTTGATGACGGCGAGCGCCGCGATGTCGGGCGCGACCCGGTCGGGCCCGGTCGTCTCCCCGTCGGGGACGCCGCCGCTCATCGGGTGGACGGTCACGACCGCGTCGAGGGTGCCGCCGGCGGGGGTGTCCATGGCGAGCATGGCGGTGCGCTCCCGGCCGGCCTTCAGCGCCTCCAGCAGCGGCCTGCGCGCGCCGGCGATCACCTCGTCCAGATGGGCGCCGAGCAGGCCGTTCCCGTCGGGCGCGGACCCGTTCGGGGACAGCACGGCCGCGGCGTTCCGGTCGAACTGGAGTATTCGACCCGACGAATCCATGCCGAGAATCAGAATTCGGGTGGACGACTCCATCGCTCGATTATGGGACATGGCGGGGGCGCGTGCGGCCGATACGGGACGGTAGGCGTCCCCCGGCGTCAGGAGCGGGCGTCAGGACCCGGCGTCAGGACCCGCCGAAGACCTGCGGCGGCGGGACGGGCGCGACGATCTCCTCGCCGTCGCGCAGCGGCGCGGCCCCGGCGCAGAAC
>JBOHBY010000612.1:0-3033 GCA_050698635.1 Spirillospora sp. | reverse complement strand
ACCAAGGACCCATCGGGTTCCCGGGATGCGGACGGGCGTGTTGACGTGCGCCCGTCCGCTCCGCTACCCCGGGGCCGCGCCCCGCTACACCTCGACGACCACCGGGACGATCATCGGGCGGCGGCGGTAGTTGTCGCTCACCCACTTCCCGACGGTGCGGCGGATGAGCTGGCCGATCTGGTGCAGGTCGTTGACGCCGTCGCCGGCGGCGTCCCGCAGCACGCCCTCGATCCGCGCGATGATCTCCTCGAAGTCCTCGTTGACGATGCCGGCGCCGCGGGCGTGGACCTCCGGCCCGGCGACGAGCTTGCCGGACGTCGAGTCGATCCCGACGACGATCGACACGAACCCCTCCTCGCCGAGGATCCGCCGGTCCTTCAGCGACGTCTCGGTGACCTCGCCGACCGACAGACCGTCCACGTACACGTAGCCGGCGGGGACGGCGCCGACGATGCGGGCGCGCCCGTCCACGAGGTCGACGACGACGCCGTCCTCGGCGATGACGATGCCCTCGTCGGGGACGCCGGTGAGCGAGGCGAGCTTGGCGTGCGCGCGCAGGTGCCGCCACTCGCCGTGGATCGGCAGGAAGTTGGCGGGCTTGGTCACGTTCAGCACGTACAGCAGCTCGCCCGCCGACGCGTGCCCGGACACGTGCACGAGCGCGTTGCCCTTGTGGACGACCCGCGCCCCCCACCGGGTGAGCCCGTTGATGACGCGGTTGACGGCGTTCTCGTTGCCCGGGATCAGCGACGACGCGAGCATCACCGTGTCGCGGTCGGTGATGCGGATCGAGTGGTCGCGGTTGGCCATCCGCGACAGCGCCGACATCGGCTCGCCCTGCGACCCCGTGCAGACCAGCACGAGCCGGTCGCCGGGGATGTCGTCCAGGTCCTTCTGGTCGACCATGATGTCGTCGGGGACGGTGAGGTAGCCGAGCTCGCGCGCGACGCCCATGTTGCGGACCATCGACCGGCCGACGAAGCAGACCTTGCGCCGGTTGGCGACGGCGGCGTCCAGGACCTGCTGGACGCGGTGGATGTGCGAGGCGAAGCAGGCGACGATCAGCCGCTCCTTCGCGGTGCGGAACACGTCGTCCACGACCGGGCCGATGCTGCGCTCGCTGGTGACGAAGCCCGGCACCTCGGCGTTGGTCGAGTCGGACATCAGCAGGTCGATGCCCGCGGCGCCGAGGCGCGCGAAGCCGGGCAGGTCGGTGAGCCGGCCGTCCAGTGGCAGCTGGTCCATCTTGAAGTCGCCGGTGTGCAGGACGACCCCCGCCGGCGTGCGGAGGGCGACGGCGAGCGCGTCGGGGATCGAGTGGTTGACGGCGAGGAACTCGGCGTCGAACGGCCCGAACACCCGCCGCTCGCCCTCCACGACCACGTCGGTGACGGGTTTGATGCGGTGCTCGGTGAGCTTGGCCTCCAGTAGCGCCAGCGTCAGCCGCGACCCGACCAGCGGGATGTCGCGGCGTTCGCGCAGCAGGTAAGGGACGGCGCCGAGGTGGTCCTCGTGGCCGTGCGTGATGATGACGGCCTCGATGTCGTCCAGGCGCTCCCTGATGTATTCGAAGTCGGGCAGGATCAGGTCGATGCCGGGCTGCTCGGTCTCGGGGAACAGCACGCCGCAGTCGATGACGAGCAGGCGTCCGCCGTACTCGAACACCGTCATGTTGCGGCCGATCTCCCCGAGCCCGCCGAGCGCGACGATGCGCAGACCGCCCTCGGGCGGCGCGGGCGGGTCCGAGAGCTCCGGGTGAGGATGACTCACCGGGCGACCTCCGGGATCGCGACCTCAGGCACTTTGACTCCCCCTATCGTGAGGTCTTCACGCAGACGCGCCGCGAACTCCGGCGGGGCCTCCACGAGCGGCGCGCGAAGCGGGCCGCCGCCGGGCAGGCCGAGCAGGTTCAGCGCTGCCTTGACGGCGATGGCGCCCTGCGTACGGGTCATGATGGCGGCGACCACGGGCAGCAGCCGCCGATGGATCTCCAGCGCACGCGCGTGCTCGCCGGCGCGGTGCGCGTCGATCATCTCATGCAGCTCGGCGCCGACGACGTGCCCCACCACGCTGACGAAGCCGGCGGCGCCGACCGACAGCCACGGCAGGTTCAGGACGTCGTCGCCGGAATACCAGACGAGGTCGGTCTCCGCCATGACCCTGGACGCGCCGAACAGGTCGCCCTTGGCGTCCTTGACGGCGACGATCCGCGGGTGCTCGGCGAGCTGGACGAGCGTGTCGTTCTCGATCGGCACCCCGGCGCGCCCCGGGATGTCGTACAGCATCGCGGGCAGGGCGGTCGCGTCGGCCACCGCCGTGAAGTGGCGGACGAGGCCCTCCTGCGGGGGTTTGTTGTAGTACGGCGTCACCACGAGCAGGGCGTTCGCGCCGGCGGCCTCGGCCTGCCGCGCGAGTTTCAGGGTGTGCTCGGTGTGGTTCGTCCCGGCACCGGCGACGATGACGGCGCGGTCGCCGACCGCGTCGATGACCGCGTGCAGAAGCCGCTGTTTCTCGTCGTCGCTCGTCGTCGGCGACTCGCCCGTCGTCCCGTTGACGACCAGGCCGTCGTGGCGCCGCTCGTCGACCAGGTGGGTCGCGAGGCGCGCGGCGCCTTCGTAGTCGACGCCGCCGTCCGGGAGGAACGGGGTGACCATCGCGGTCAGCATCCGCCCGAACGGAGCGTCAGGTGTTGTGCTGGGTGCCATGCATCGAACGGTACCGTTCCGGCCGCGCGAGGTGGACCCGCAGGTCCAAGCTGAGATCCGCGCTGACGGCGCAGAAACCGCGAAGAAGCCGCCGCCACACGCTCGGGGGTACGCGTGGCGACGGCTCCACCACCACATCGTGGCACGCAAATGCCGCGTTACGGGGTCAGTCCGGCCACTTCCCGGACTCGGTTGCGTAACGTGACCCTCCGGTCATCACGGGCGTCCGGACGTGCGGGTTTCCCGGTGACCCGCGCGAACGGGACCGTTCCCATTCGCCTCCCTTCGGCGTGGCCCGGCCGTGCGGGCGGGCCGGGCGGGCCGGGCG
>JBOHBY010000611.1:0-5175 GCA_050698635.1 Spirillospora sp. | reverse complement strand
GCTCACCACGGCGTCGGCGCGCGACCAGGTCGCCAGCCAGCCGTCGTCGCGGCGGCCGATGACCGCCAGGACGGGCGGGCAGTCGTACACCTCGTCCTTGGCCTGCCGGCACACGCCGAGGCCGCCCGCGGGCTGCGCCTCGCCGTCCACCACCAGCACGTCGATGTCGCCCTCGTCGAGCCGCGCCACCACGGCGGGCTGGGTCGCGATCTCGACGAATTCGACCTTCGGGAGGTCGGCGGCGGGGCGGCGGCCGACGGCCATCCGGATCTGCGCGCGGGTGTTCGCGTCGTCGCTGTAGACGAGGACCTTCGCCGGGCCCTCGGGGGCGGTGCTCATGGACGTGAAGGGTACCCGGTCGGGAACGGCGGGGACACGCTCGGGAACCCCGCTCTGGAACCCTAGGAGGGGGGTCATGCGTCATCCACGGGATGGGGGCGCAATAATGCTGCCCGTGACAGCATCCGCGATAGAGACAACACCTCACGCACGGGCGAACCGTCCCAATCTGGTCAGCGTGGGGACGATCGTCTGGCTGTCGTCCGAGCTGATGTTCTTCGCGGCGCTGTTCGCGATGTTCTTCACGATCCGCTCCGTGACGATCGGCCAGTCCGGGGAAGACGCCTGGCCCGGCGCCCCGCTGGACCTGCCGCTGTCGTCGGTCAACACGACCGTCCTGGTGCTGTCCTCCGTGACCTGCCAGATGGGCGTGTTCAAGGCCGAGGCGGGCAAGGTCGGCCGCGACGGCGGCCTGCTGAACTTCCGGCGCTGGGGCCTGCGCGAGTGGTACGTCCTGTCGTTCCTCATGGGCGCGTACTTCGTCGCGGGCCAGGGATTCGAGTACTACAACCTGGTGACCAAGGACGGGCTGACCTTCTCGTCCTCGGCCTACGGCTCGATCTTCTACCTCGCGACCGGCTTCCACGGCCTGCACGTCACCGGCGGCCTCATCGCCTTCCTGTTCATCCTCGGGCGCACCTACGCGGCGAAACGGTGGACGCACGAGCAGGCGACGAGCGCGATCGTCGTGTCCTATTACTGGCACTTCGTCGACGTGGTGTGGATCGGCCTGTTCGCGGCCGTCTACCTGCTCGACATGTGACCCCCGCCCGACGAATGACCGCAGCCCGACGAATGACCGCAGCCCGACGAACCCTGACCCACCAGAAGACATGACCCGAACGGGGAATTCCGTGAAAAGGATCACCGCATGGCGACGGCGCCCGTGGGCGGGCTACGCCGTCGTGCTGGCGGCCCTGGCGGCGATCGGCGTCGTCTACGCCGGGTTCTCGCCGCAGACCGAGCGCGCGGAGGCGACCAGCAGCGCCGTGGCCGCTCAGGACCTGAAGAACGGCAAGGAGCTGTTCACCAAGAACTGCGCGAGCTGTCACGGCCTGAACGCCGAGGGCACCAAGGACGCCAAGGGCAAGCCGATCGCGCCCAGCCTCATCGGCGTGGGCGCCGCGTCCGTCGACTTCCAGGTCAGCACGGGCCGCATGCCCGCGACGAACCCCGGCGCGCAGGTGCCCCGCAAGACGCCGATCCCCGCGTTCGACACCTCGATCAAGACCGACTACGAGGAGCCGGAGAAGCGCGAGGCGGCCGAGAAACAGAAGGCGCAGGCCGAGAAGAACCTGCACGACCTGCTGGCCTACATCCAGTCGCTGGGCGGCGGCCCCGAGGTCCCGCCGGCGTCGGCCGTCGACCCGAAGAACGGCGACGTCGCGCTCGGCGGCAAGCTGTTCCGCACGAACTGCGCCCAGTGCCACAACTTCACCGGCCAGGGCGGCGCGCTGACCGGCGGCAAGTACGCGCCGCCGCTGTCGGGCGACGACGTCACGCCCACCCAGATGTACGAGGCGATGCTGACCGGCCCGCAGGCCATGCCGGTGTTCAACGACACCACGCTCACGCCCAAGGACAAGCAGGCCATCATCGCCTACCTGGTGCAGACGCGCGAGGAGCCGAACCCGGGCGGTAACGGCCTCGGCCGCATCGGCCCGGTGAGCGAGGGCCTGGCCGGCTGGCTGATCGGCATCGGACTGCTGGTGCTGGCGGCCATGTGGATCACCGCGAAGAAGCCGAAGAAGCTGAAGAAGTCATGAGCGACGACAACAAGGAGAGCGCGGGCTCGCAGGAGCCGCGCGAAGAGCGGGAACCGGCCGTCCGGCGCGAGCGCGTCGTCGGCACGCCGTCCCCCGCCAAGGAGAAGGCGCTGCTGGCCGAGGACAACATCTCGGCGCCCGCCGGCATCGGCGAGCAGCTCGACGAGGCGTCGATGAAGCGCGCGGAGCGGATCGTCGCGACGCTCTTCCTCGTCGCGTTCGCCGCCAGCGTGGTGTTCATCGCCTACTTCATCGGGTGGAGCGGCCGCGACGGCGGCATGCACGGCGTCACGCGCGCCCGCGAGTCCAACTTCTGGCTCGGCGGGACGATGGCGCTGTCGTTCCTGGCGATCGCCGCCGGCGTCACCATCTGGGTGCGGCGGCTGATGACCAGCAAGCCGATCGTCCAGGAGCGGCACGAACTGGCCGCCGACGAGGAGTCCAGGGAGGCCTTCGCCCAGGACTTCATGGAGGGCGCCGAGGACAGCGGCATCACCAAGCGGCCGCTGCTGCGCCGCACGCTGCTGCTGGCGACCGCGCCGCTCGGCCTGGCGCCGCTGGTGCTGCTGCGCGACCTCGGCCCGCTGCCCGAGACGCGGCTGCGCCACACCTACTGGGGCGAGGCCGTCAAGCGGGCGAAGGGCGAGGGCAAGAAGGGCGTCCGCCTGGTCGTGGACGGCACCCACCGCCCGCTGCGGGTCAGCGACTTCGCCAGCCCCGGCAGCATGATCACCGTCCTGCCGGAGGGCGTGGAGGAGCACGTCCCCGAGGACGAGGTGCTCACCCAGAACGCCAAGGCCGTCACGATCCTCATCAACATCCCCGCCGACCAGTTCAAGCCCGCCAAGGGACGCGAGAACTGGCACATCAACGGGATCGTCGCCTACTCCAAGGTGTGCACGCACGTCGGCTGCCCGGCGGCGCTGTACGAGCAGACCACGCACCACATCCTGTGCCCGTGCCACCAGTCCACCTTCGACGCCACCGACGCGGCGAAGGTCATCTTCGGCCCGGCGGCGCGGGCGCTGCCGCAGCTTCCGCTGGCCGTGGAGGACGGGTACATCATCGCGACCAGCGACTACCACGAACCGGTCGGGCCGAGCTTCTGGGAGCGCGGATGAGCGAGACGACCGCACCGAAGCCCATCGAGGGCACGCTCGGGTTCATCGACGAGCGGTTCGGGTCCACGAGCTTCTTCCGGCGCAACGTCAAGAAGGTCTTCCCCGACCACTGGTCGTTCATGCTGGGCGAGATCGCGCTGTACTCCTTCGTGGTGCTGCTGCTGACCGGGACGTTCCTGACACTCTGGTTCCAGCCGAGCATGAAGGAGGTGATCTACGACGGCTCTTACACCAAGCTCCAGGGTGTGAAGATGTCGCAGGCCTACGCCTCGACGCTGGACATCAGCTTCGACGTGCGCGGCGGCCTGCTGATGCGGCAGATCCACCACTGGTCGGCGATCCTGTTCATGGCGTCGATCCTGGTGCACATGCTGCGGGTGTTCTTCACCGGCGCGTACCGTAAGCCGCGCGAGGTGAACTGGCTCATCGGCATCAACATGTTCATCCTCGGCATGCTGGAGGGCCTGTTCGGCTACTCCCTGCCCGACGACCTGCTGTCCGGCACCGGGCTGCGGATCACGCAGGGCGTGCTGGAGTCGATCCCGCTGGTCGGCACCTACGGCTACATGTTCCTGTTCGGCGGCGAGTTCCCCGGGCAGGCGATCATCCCGCGGCTGTACATGCTGCACATCCTGCTGATCCCGGCGCTGATCCTCGGCCTGCTCACCGCGCACCTGATGATCATGTGGCATCAGAAGCACACCGCGATGCCGGTCAAGAACCAGACCGAGAAGCAGGTGTACGGCTACCCGTTCTACCCGGTGTTCCTGGCCAAGACGAACGCCTACTTCCTGTACATCTTCGGGGTCGTGGCGCTGCTGGGCGCGTTCGCGCAGATCAACCCGATCTGGTTGTTCGGGCCTTATGATCCGGGGGCGATCTCGTCCGGGTCGCAGCCGGACTGGTACATGGGGGTCCTCGAAGGGGCCCTGCGGATCATGCCGAACTGGGAGGTCTCCGCCTGGGGCCACACGGTCAGCTTCAACGTGCTGATCCCGGCGGCGGTGCCGCTCGGCATCATCTTCGGCGGCGCGATGGCCTGGCCGTTCATCGAGGCGTGGATCACGGGCGACAAACGCCAGCACCATGTCGTGGAGCGTCCGCGCAACGCCCCGGTCCGCACCGCGACCGGCATGGCGGCGGTGGTGTTCTACGGGCTGCTGTGGCTCGCGGGCGCCAACGACGTCCTCGCCGAGCGGTTCCACGTGTCGCTGTTCGCCACGACCTGGTTCTTCCGGGTGACGGTGATCATCGGGCCGATCCTGGCCTTCATCGTCACCAAGCGGGTCTGCCTCGGGTTGCAGCGCAGGGACGCCGACACCGCCGGGCACGGCGTGGAGAGCGGCGTCATCGTGATGTCGCCGGACGGCAAGTTCTCCGAGCGGCACGAGGCGCCGCGCGAGGAGGAGAAGATCACCCTGCTGTCCAAGGAGAACGCCAGGCCGGAGGCGCCCGCCAGGGACGCCAGCGGCGTTCCCGCGCCCGGTTCCAAGGGCCCGCTCGGGCATCTGCGCTCGCGGCTGAACCGCGCGTGGACGTTCGACGACGTCCCCGTCGAGGAGCACGGGCACGGCGAGCACGAGGCGATCGAGAGCGGCTCGGATTCCGAGCAGGTCAAGCACTGACCCGAGCTCATCAGGGGCCCGGCCCCCGCCTCTTCCTGGCCTTTCGTAGGCTGGGCCGAGGATGAAGACGCTGTTCGTCACCAACGACTTCCCGCCGCGTCCGGGCGGCATCCAGGCGTTCGTGCACGGCCTGGCGACGCGGCGTCCGCCCGGCTCGGTGGTGGTGTACGCGCCGTCCTGGAAGGGCGCCGCCGGGTTCGACGCGGAGCAGCCGTTCCCGGTCGTCCGGCATCCGGGGACGCTGATGCTGCCGGAGCCGGGCGTGCTGCGCCGGGCGAGGGACGTGCTGCGCGCGGAAGACTGCGACTCGGTGGTCTTCGGCGC
>JBOHBY010000610.1:0-2346 GCA_050698635.1 Spirillospora sp. | reverse complement strand
CCTACGGTCGCCGGGGACCGCCGCCGGGCGCGCTACACCGCCGGAGACGGGGTCTTGCCCGCCCCTTGCCCGACTCGGGGAACCTCTGTTGCAATAATGTTGCAATTGCGGGTGGAGTGCACCAAGTGTGCTGCTTTGTGAAGGGGTGATGGGCGGCGTGCCGAG
The DNA here is from genome assembly GCA_050698635.1 of Spirillospora sp. Classification (GTDB taxonomy): domain Bacteria; phylum Actinomycetota; class Actinomycetes; order Streptosporangiales; family Streptosporangiaceae; genus Spirillospora. The sequence goes on along the minus strand of JBOHBY010000610.1, from coordinate 2,181 downwards.
CGGTACTACGCGGCGGCGGTTCCTCGGGCTCGCGGGGGCGGCGGGGGCGACGGCGGGCGGGGCGGTCCTGCTGGGCTCGTGCTCGTCCGGCGGGACGGGGCCGGAGCGGCCGCGCCAGGGCGGGACCCTCCGGGCCGCGTTCCCCGGCGCCGGCGCCAAGGAGACCATGGACCCGCACGCCCAGCGGCAGTTCGTCGACATCGCCCGGCACAAGGCCGTCTTCGACAAGCTCGTCGACCTCGGCCCGACGCTCCGGCCCGTGCCGCGCCTCGCGCAGCGGTGGGACACCAACGCCGACGCGACCGTGTGGCGTTTCCACCTGCGTGCCGCCACCTTCCACGACGGTCATGTGCTGGACGCCGACGACGTCCTCTACAGCCTGGCCCGCATCCTCGACCCGAAGGGCGTCGACCGCAGGGCGCGGGCGTCGCTGGCGAGCATCGACCTGAGGAAGTCGCGGGCCGCCGGCAAGCAGGTCGTGGAGATCGCGCTGACCCGTCCGAACGCCGAACTGCCCTCGCTGCTGGCCATGACCGGCACGGCCATCGTGCGTCGCGGATATGCGGATCCGTCCGAGCCGGTCGGTACTGGACCGTTCCGATTCCAGTCGTTCACGGCCGGACGGTCGTTCGCCGCCCGCCGCTTCGACGACCACTGGGAGGGCGCGGCGCACCTGGACGAGATCCGCATCCTGTCCGCCGAGACCGAGGCGCGGGCCAACGCCGTCCAGGCCGGGGAGATCGAGTACGCGCACGAGATGACGCCCACGTTCGCCCGCGTCGTCAGGGCAGGCCGGAAGGTGCGGATCATCGCCGCGCCGCGCAGCGGCGCCGAGGGCATCGTGATGAAGACCGACCGGCCGCCGTTCGACGACCCGGACGCGGCCATGGCCGTCAAGCTCCTCGCCGACCGCGCCCGCCTGGTGGAGGTCGTCTTCGGCGGACGCGGCGCCGTCGGCAACGACATGTACGGCAAGGGCTTCGCCTACTACCCCGGGAACGTGCCACAGCGCGAACGGGACGTCGCGGAGGCCCGCGCGCTCCTCCGCAAGACGGGCCTGCTCAACAAGGAGGTCGACTTCTACACGTCCACGGCGGCAAACGGTTTCGTGGACGCCGCGCACATGTTCGCCGAGCAGGCGGGCGAGGCCGGGCTGCGCGTCAAGGTCGTCACCGGGCCGCCGGAGAGCTACTACACCGACCAGCTCAAAACGGGCCTGCTGGGCAGCCACCGTTGCGGCGCCATGCCGATCCCGACCTACATCAGCGACCGGCTGCTCACCGGTTCCCCGCAGAACGCCAGCGCCTGGGAGCGCGACGATTTCGACAAACAGTTCCGTCAGGCCCAGTCGATCGTGGACGAAGGGCAGCGCACGCAACACTACGGCGTACTCCAGCAGCGCATCCACGACGAAGGGGGCCTGCTGATCTGGGGCCACCCCGACTGGCTGAACGCGGTGTCGGCGCGCGTGCACGGGGTGAAGGCCGCGCAGCCCAACACCGTCGACTGGGCGCGGTTCGACAACGTGTGGATGGCCTGAACGGTGCTGCGTCATGCAGGGCGGCGTGTGTTGCTGGCTGTGGTTCAGTTGGCGTGCCTTGCCGTCCTGATCTTTCTGTTGACGTCGTTGCTGCCGGGGGACGCCGCCGAGGTCCAGTTCAACGAGCAGGCGGGGCTCGGGGAGGTCGCGCAGGTGCGCGAGCGGCTCGGGCTCGACCGGCCGCTGGACGAGCGGTTCGCCGACTGGGCGGGCGCCCTGCTGTCCGGTGATCTCGGGACGTCGCTCGTCGGCGGGACACCGGTCAGCGAGATCGTCACCGGGTCGCTCACCGCGACCGTCGTGCTCGCCGCCGTCACGGCCGTGCTGCTGGTGCCGCTGGCGATGCTGCTCGGCCTGGCGATGGGGCTGCGCGCCGGCGGACGCCTCGACCGGACGATCAGCGCGGTCACGCTGGCCCTCAACTCCATTCCCGACTTCGTCCTCGCGCTGGCGCTGGTCGCGGTGTTCTCGCTGAAGCTGGGGTGGCTTCCGTCCACATGGCTGGGGGCGGAGGGCGGTCAGCTGCTGGCGCAGCCCGTCCTGCTGGTGCTGCCGGTCGCGGTGCTGCTCGCCCGGACGATCTGCACCCTGTCCAGGCAGATCCGGGCGGGCACGATCGCGGCGCTGGAGGCGGGCTACAC
>JBOHBY010000609.1:0-15280 GCA_050698635.1 Spirillospora sp. | reverse complement strand
GGGCACGGCCGGGAGCGCAACGAACTGACGCCCGGCCAGGCGGCCGCCGTCGAGAAGCAGCTCAACCGGATTCTGGACGGCCTGGGCGTGGATCTCGGCCCGGCGGACGGTACCGGCGGCACCGGCGGCACCGGCGGCACGGGCGGTGAGTCGACCGGTCGCGACCTACGCGCCGCCGCCCCGATCAGCATTCCGGTCTACTTCCATGTGCTGCACGACGGTTCGGACGGCAACGTGTCCATGGAGGAGGTCAAGCGCCAGATCAGCACGTTGAACGCCTCCTACGCTGGACGTAACGGAGGCGCGAACACCAGTGTCTCCTTCAGGCTCCGCGCGGTGAGCCGTACGGACAACGCCGCCTGGTTCAACGACCCCGAACAGTACGAGGGGACGTACAAGCCGAGACTGCGCAAGGGCGGTAAGAACACACTCAACCTCTACAGCGCGCGGATAGGCGGCGACCTGCTCGGCTGGTCGACGTTCCCGTGGAAGTACAAGTCCGAGCCCAAGATGGACGGCGTGACCATCCACTACGGCAGCATGCCCGGGGGCCCGATCGACAACTTCAACAAGGGGTTCAGCGCCACGCACGAGGTGGGCCACTGGCTCGGGCTCTACCACACGTTCCAGGACGGCTGCGGAGGCCAGGGCGACCGGGTCGCCGACACCCCCGCGGAGCGCGACCCCACGAACGGCTGCCCGACCGGCAAGGACACGTGCCTCTCCCCGGGGAACGACCCGATTCACAACTACATGGACTACAGCTACGACACGTGCATGACGTCGTTCACCGCCGGGCAGGGCGCCCGGATCCACAAGGCGTGGAAGGCATATCGCGCCTAGCGCCGCCGAACCTGCCGCCTGTGCTAGCGGCCGAGGACGCGGGCGGCGTCCTCGGCCGTCAGCCGGCGGACGGCCTCACGTAGCGTGATCCCCGACATGATGCCGGTGCGTGGTCCGACCCACGCCACCACCCACTCCGGGTCCCGTTTCGACAGTTCACGCAAGACCCAGCCGAGTGCCTTGCGGATGAAGAACTCGCGTTCACCGATCAGTGTGTCCCCGAAACGGTCGAGCCTCTCCAGATCAGGGTTTCCCGTACGGACGCCTGCGAGCAGAGCCAGGACGGCCGTACGCCGTATCCACATGTAGGGGTCGCTGACCCAGGCGTCCAGTACCGTGCCCAGGTCCGGATTTCGGACGACCAATGCGCCGACGACCTTTTCCGCGATGTGGTCCACGTACACCCAGCTCGCCGAATCGCGGATGAGGCGTTCGGCCATCCCAAGGTCGTTCGGTTCGAGCAGAGCTGCCCGCTTGTCGAGGATCTCTATCGCCGCCATGCGAGCCTCATGCACCGGACGGCCCTCGTCGGTCACGTCCCAGAGCACTTCGGCAAGGGCTACTAGCTCCACCCGTGTGGGCTTGGCCTTCACCGCTGACACCGCCACCTTGCGCAGCGCCGGAACCGGCACACCGATGTGCGTGAAGTCGCTCTTCAGGTAGCGCTTCTCCCTTTCCGCGCGCACCGGGTCGGCCTGGGCCCGCAACTCCGCCAGGACCCGTGCCGCCTCGTCCTCGACATCCATGCGGACACGCTACGCCGCCCGCGCTAGGGCGCCGTATTCAGCGTTACGTGTCCCGATTCGTCCACGTTTGCCAAAGACGAGACTGTTGTTCGCATCCAGTCTGGTTTCAGCAGTGACTCCGCTCCCCCTGCGCGCGCCTCCCCCGCACGCGCCAGCCCCCCGAGGAGTTTCATGAAACGCGCCGGAATCGCCAGCGCCCTCGGCCTGCTCGCCGCCTTCACGGCGTACGCGCCAGCCCCCGCCATGGCCGCCTCCGCCCCAACCGCCGCCGTGTCCGCCGCCCCGTCCGCAGAGTGCGCCGACCAGCCGGCACAGGCCCGTGTCCGCGCCGGTTCCCACGCGGTCGAACGGAACCAGCCCGGCACCGCCCAGGTGGCGGCGATGGAGAAGGACTTCAAGAACCGCATCAACAAGCTGCGGAAGAAGCCCAAGGCCGCCATCACCGTCCGCGTGCATTTCCAGGTCGTGTACGGCAGCGCGGGCAACATCCCGGACGCGACGCTGAACAAGCAGCTCGACATCCTCAACAAGGCCTACGCCGGAAGCGGCGTCACGTTCACGCTCGCCGAAACCAAGCGGACGCAGAACGCGGCCTGGTTCTCCGACCCCGAAGGCAACGAGCGCCAGATGAAGAGCGCCCTGCACGCGGGCAACGCACAGGACCTCAACTTCTACACGGCCGACCTTGGCAACAGCCTTCTCGGCTGGGCGACGTTCCCGAGCAGCTACCGTTCCCAGCCCGCGTTGGACGGTGTCGTCGTCCACTACCAGAGCCTGCCAGGCGGGTCGCTCGGCAACTACAACGAAGGCGACACCGGAACCCACGAAGTGGGTCACTGGATGGGTCTCTACCACACGTTCCAAGGCGGATGCTCGGGCCAGGGCGACCAGGTCGCCGACACCCCCGCCGAACAGAGCCCCGCCTCCGGCTGCCCGACCGGCCGCGACACCTGCACCGCACCCGGGGCCGACCCGATCCACAACTTCATGGACTACAGCTACGACGCCTGCATGACCGAGTTCACCTCTGGCCAGACGCAGCGTATGCAGGCCCAGTGGGCGGCCTACCGCGCGTAACCGCCTTCGTCCACCGCCTGGGGCACTCCCGCACGGCGTGCCCCAGGCGTCGGACGCCCGCGTGCCCGACTGTCAGTGCCCCGAACGACGATGAGTCACATGATCGACAAATCGGCTGAGCCGTGGCGCGGCGAGGACTTCGCGGATCTCTCCGCGTCCATACGCGACTTCCAGGCCGAGGGTTACCCCGTCACCAGGGTCACCGAATCCGTCTGCGCCAGCTGTGAAGGACGGGCCTTCCATGTGCTCGCCGCCGACGACGTGGCCCAGCGGACCTGCACCGGATGCGGGACGTCCGAGTTCATCGTGGACAGCGCCGACTACTGGGACGAGGCAGAACCGTACGAGTGCGAGTGCCCATGCGGTGGCGACGAGTTCGCCGCCGCCGTGGGCTACTCCCACCGTCCGGACGGAGAGGTCCGGTGGGTCAGTCTGGGCCTGCGCTGCCTCGCCGACGGCGCCATGGGCGTCTACGCCGACTGGAAGATCAACTACGGCCCCTCGGCCCACCTCGTGAACCGGGCGTGATCGTCTCGGCGTTTTCCACAGAATCCCGTTCTACTTCCGCCGCCTTCGTGCCGCCCCGAGAATTCACAGGGTCAGGTCCGGACACGGGTCGGTACGGGGAGGCGGGGCCGCGATGTCAGGTGACGTCGACGATCGGAAGGCGGAGGGCGCCGGGCGCGTCGGCCGGCACGACGGGGTTCTTCGGCGGGACGGGGTTGAGGCGCTGGTACGCGCCGCCAAGGGCTGGGCGCGGGTCGTCCTCGGCGCGGTTCGGCCAGAACGACATGGCGCGTTCGGCCTGGGCCGTGATCGTGAGGGACGGGTTGACGCCCAGGTTGGCGGAGACGGCGGAGCCGTCCACGACGTGCAGGCCCGGGTGGCCGTAGACGCGGTGGTAGGCGTCGATGACACCCGAGTCGGGCGAGTCGCCGATCGCGCATCCGCCGAGGAAGTGGGCCGTCATCGGGACGTCGAACAGGTCGCCCCACGTGCCGCCGGGCATGCCGCCGATCTCCTCGGCGATCAGCCGGGTCGCCTCGTGGCCCTCGGGGATCCAGGTCGGGTTGGGCTCGCCGTGGCCCGCGGACGCGCGGACGTCCCAGCCGAACGGGCCCCGCTTGGGCCGCAGCGTGATCGAGTTGTCGCGGGTCTGCATGACCAGCGCGATGACGGTCCGCTCCGACCAGTGCCGCACGTCCAGCAGCTGGAGCAGGTGGCGCGGGCGGCGCACCGCCTCCCGGGCGAACTTCACGAGCCGGGGCGTGTGCTTCTCACCGGGCCGGTCGCCGTCCACGAGAAGCGTCTGGAGCCCGGCCAGAAGATTGGAGCCCCTGCCATACCGGACGGGCTCGATATGGGTGTCCGGGGCCGGATGGAACGACGAGGTGATCGCGACGCCCTCGGAGAAGTCGGGGCCCGTCCGGCCGTTGGCACGGCCGCCGCCGAGGATCGCCTCCGAGTTGGTGCGGGTCAGGGCGCCGAGCCGATCCGACACGCGCGGAAGACGACCCGTCGCCTTGAGCTTGTGCAGAAGCTTCTGCGTCCCGTACGTTCCGGCGGCGAAGACGACCTGCCCGGTGGTGAGCCTCTTCCGGTTCCGCCCGAACGAACCGGTCCGCACGATCTCGACCTCGTAGCCTGCGCCGTCCGCGAGCGGCCGGACGCCGGTGACCCGGCTGAGCGGCATCACCCGTGCCCCGGCCTTCTCCGCGAGGTACAGATAGTTCTCCGTGAGCATGTTCTTCGCACCATGGCGGCACCCCACCATGCACTCGCCGCATTCCATGCAGCCGCGGCGGCGCGGGCCCGCCCCGCCGAAGTACGGGTCGGCGCTCTCGATCCCGGCACCGCGCCCGAAGTAGACGCCGACCGGGGTCTGGACGTAGGTGTCGCCCTTGCCCATCCGGTCGGCGACCTTCCTCATGACCTTGTCGGCCTCGGTCGTCGTCGTGTTCTGGACGACGCCGAGCATTCGCTTGGCCTGCTCGTAGAAGGGCGCGAGCTCGTCCTGCCAGTCGGTGATGTGCGCCCACTGGCGGTCCTTGAAGAACGGCTCCGGCGGGACGTACAGGGTGTTGGCGTAGTTCAGCGACCCGCCGCCGACGCCCGCGCCCGCCAGCACCATCACCCGGCTCGACTTCGCGCCCCGGATCAGGTGCATCCGCTGGATCCCGGTGAGCCCGAGCGCCGGCGCCCACAGGTAGCGGCGGACGCGCCAGTTCGTCTTGGGCAGCCCCGGATACCGCGACCCCGGCGCGCCGGACGGGTTCGTGTCGAACCGGCGGCCCGCCTCGATCACGCCGACCCGGTACCCCTTCTCGGTCAGCCGCAGCGCCGACACGCTCCCGCCGAACCCGGACCCGATGACGAGCACGTCGAAGTCATGCTTCACGGGCGATCCCTACTTGATCCGGAGCTTCTTCATGACCTTGATCCCGGTCGCCATGGCGTCGGCGAACCGGTCGTATCCGATCGCGCCCGGCGGTTCGAGGTCCAAGACGTGCTGGCTCGCGATGGTCTGCACCTCGGTGAACTTCAGCAGGCCCTCCGCCCCATGGCGGCGCCCCACACCGGACTGCTTCATCCCGCCCATGGGCGAGTCGTACGACGCGTAGGCGGCACCGTACCCGTCGTTGATGTTGACCGTCCCCGCCTGGATACGGGCGGCGAGCCGGCGGCCCCGCGCCGGGTTCCTCGTCCACACCGACGCGTTCAACCCGTACGGGGTGTCGTTGGCGCGGGCGACGACCTCGTCCTCGTCCCGGTACCTGTAGAGCGCGACGACGGGTCCGAACGTCTCGTTCGCGCACAGGTCCATGTCGCCGTTGACGTCCGTGAGAACGGTCGGCTCGTAGAACAGCGGGCCGATGTCCGGACGCGCCTTTCCTCCGGCGAGAACGGTGGCGCCCGCCTCAACCGCCTGGCCGACGTGCCGCGTCACCACGTCCAGCTGCCGCTCGTGCGTGAGCGACCCCATCTCGGCGGCGAAGTCGAGCCCGGTCCCGAGCCTCATGCCCTTCACCAGCTCGACGAACCGGGGCACGAACCGGTCGTAGACGTCCTCGTGGACGTACATCCGCTCGATCGAGATGCACAGCTGCCCGGCGTTGGTGAAGCACGCGCGGACGGCGCCCCTCGCGCTGCGCTCGACATCGGCGTCCGGCATCACGATCATCGGGTTCTTCCCGCCGAGTTCCAGCGAGTACGCCACCAGCCGCGGCGCGACCTTCTCCGCGATGGCCCTGCCGCCCCGCGTCGACCCGGTGAACGACACGTAGTCGGCGTCCTCGACCAGCGCGTCACCGATCTCCGCCGGCTCTCCGACGACGACCTGCCACAGCCCCCGCGGCAACCCCAGCTCGATCAGCAGATCGAGCACCCACAGGCTGGACAGGCACGTCTGGGTGTCCGGCTTCTGGATCACCGCGTTGCCCGCCATCAGCGCGGGCGCGATATCACTGGCCCCCAGCGCGAACGGATAGTTCCACGGCGCGATCAGCGCGACGACGCCCTTCGGGTGCCGCAGCTCCCGCACGCGCGTCAGCCCCGGCATCATGCCCTGCCTGCGCCGCGGCCTCAGCAGTCTCGCGGCCCGCCGCGCGTAGTACAGCGAGCACATCGTCACGTCGAGGAACTCCTCCATCGCGTGACGGCGCGCCTTGCCGGTCTCCAGCTGGATGATGTCGAGGATCTCCTCGCGCCGGTCGACGAGCGCGTCGGCGAGCCGGAGGAACGGCTTGACCCGCTCCCCCACCGGCAGCCGCGCCCACGCCGCCTGCACCTCCCGGGCCCGCTCGTAGGCCCTACGGACATCGTCGGCGCTGGACAGCGGAACGGTCGCGAGCTCCTCGCCGGTGAACGGCGTCGGGATCGTCGCCCTGTCGACACCACCCGAGGCGACATGCGAGGCCAGCCGATCGACCAGGTTCTGAGGCAGCGTGCGCTCTGCCGTGCCTTTGGCAGGGACGGTCGGAGATGCCATGCACGCAGCGTATGACCACCCGCCCACCCTTGGCTACCCACAAGTAACGCGCGCTTTGGCAGGGTTTGCCGCACACCTCCCGGTTCGATCTCGCCCGAGAGCAAACGGACCGTTCCAAGCCAGTCGGAGTTGCGCAACTCGGGGGCCCGCCGTGTCCGACCGGTGTATTTCGAATAACAGGAGGGAGAATCCCGGCGCGCGCGGCCCACCGCCTCGGACCCACGTCCCCGCACACACGGAGGGAGCGACCCTTGACCTCTTCCCCACGACCAAGGCCAGTTCCCGCGACCAAGGCCAGTTCCCCACAACCAAGGCCAGGGGGTTCCAACCTTCACACACTTCCGCGGCAGCGGATCCCCAGTCCTCGCGCCATTCCACCGCGGATTCACTTCCTCCCAGTTCTGAAGCCCAAGGTCTCCAGCGAAAGGAACCCGATGAGGGACACCCAAGGCGGCCATTCCGAGGGTGACACGGCGGTGCCCCGCCCCCCACGCCCGTCCGACGGCCCCCGGCAACGCCGGGACAGCCGCGACCAGACCCGCACCGCGTTACTCACCGCGGCCGAACGCCTCTGGGCCGAACGCGGCATCCACGGCGCGTCCCTCGACGACATCGCCGCCGCCGCCGGGCTGACCAAGGGCGCCGTCTACTCCAACTTCGCCGGCAAGACCGACCTGCTGCTGGCCCTGATGGAGCGCTTCACCAGCGACCCCGCCCGCACCGGTGTCTGCGAGGAACTCCGCGCCGCCGAACAGGACACCGACCCCACCGGCCGCTCCTCCGCCCGCCACGCCCCCGACGACCGCGCCCGCCAGCTCGCCCTCCTCCTCGTCGAGTTCTGGCTCTACGGCATGCGCGACTACGCCGCCGGCTGGCGCATCGCCGACTGGTACGCCGAACGCCGCGCCCACCTGGCCAGCGAACTGGACCCCACCGATGCCGTGGCCCCCCACGAACGCGCCACCCTCACCCTGGCCCTCGACTTCGGCCTGGCCTTCCAGCACCTCCTGGACCCCGCCCGAGTCCCCACCGACCTCTACAAAACCGGCAAGGCCCTCATGCAAGGCCACCCCCACCCCTAGCCCCGACGGTCGACCACAGGCGACTAACACGACACCCAAAGGAATGCACAGCACACCACGCAGCCGCACCCTAGCCCTGAGGGTCGGCCGGGCGGCGCGTAGAACCGCCAGGCCGGGCCGCCAGGCCGGGCCGCCAGGCTGCTGACGAGGCCGGTGGACGCCTCGTCGCCCGGCGGCGCAGTTCGGCGGCGGCGAGGCCGTCCATCGCAACAGTCGCGCACCGGCCCTCACCGTCCACCCCTGGAAGGCGATCCAGGGGACGAGCGTCAAGGCCGAGCCCGCCCGACACCAGCCGCACCAACGTCGCCGGGCTCGTCGCGGACGGCGCGGACGTCGCGGACGGCGCGGACGGCGCGTACGTCGCGGTCGCAGGCCGAGCCCCCACCTCCCGGCACACGTCCAGAGCCTGGTCACGCAGACAGTGACCCTCATTGAGCAAGATCACATCCAGATCGCCCAGCGCCTCCCGCGCGACACCTACCGGCCCACGCCCCGGCCCAAGATCGAACCCGGCGGGGGCCACTAGCACGAAATCCTCGTCGTACAGGTCAAGCCCAGGCACACCGCCGACGGGCACCGGCACCGCCAGCAGAACGATGTCGAGCCGTCCCGCGAGCAGGTCCGCCCCCAAGGAAGGCGAGCCCGGCGGCTAACGATTTGTCGGCCAGCGGAATGTCCGCCCACAACCTCAGAGAAAGAGCATCACCCGATGCAGGACGCCCACGCTCTTAGAACCCCCAGGGATCGGCCACAGGCGACTCGGGCGTCGCCGCGGGCGCGGATGTCGGCGCAGACGTCGGTGATGCCGGTGATGCCGGTGCGGTCAGGTGAACGATCTTCTCCAGGCGCCGAGGCTCGTCCGGCCGCGCGCCTGAAGGGAAGGGGGCATGGGTAGGCGGGCTGGCTCGGGGTCCGAGGGTCGGTTGTAGGGGGCTGGCGCGATGCGGATAAGGGAAGAGCACCGCGCGGGGCGCGCGGTCCTAGGTGTTGGGGGTTGGTTGGTAGGTGGTCAGGGTGGCGCCGGAGGGGAAGGGGTGGATTGCGGTCAAGGTGAGGGGGGTTCTGGATTCCAGGTCGCCGAACAGCGGACGGCCCGAGCCGAGGGCGACCGGCTGGACGCACAGGCGGAATTCGTCCACCAAGGCGAGTCGGGTGAAGGTTTGTGCGAGCCGGGCGCCGCCGAACAGGACCATGTCCTTACCGGGGCCGTCTTTTAGACGCGTTACCTGGTCGGCCAGGTCGGCGTCGTCGGTCACGGGGACGATGTGGGCGTTGGTCCACCGCAGGGGTTCCGGTTTGTGGGAGAAGACGAGCTTGGGCATGGCGTTGACGCGGTCCGCGTACTCGCCTGTCGCGGTCGGCCAGTAGCGCGCCATGTCCTCGTACACACCGCGGCCGATCAGCGCGGTGTCGAGTGAGTCGAGTTGCTCCAGCGCCTCGGCCTGCCTTTCCTCGTCCGGTGAGATCATCCAGTCGAGGTCGCCGTCCGGCCCTGCGATGAAGCCGTCCACGCTGGTCATCATGGAGAGAACTACGCGTTTCATCTCTTCCTCCTCCTCTGGGGTCTGTCAGCTATGAAAGAGACCCCGGGGAGGAAGAAGAATCATCGGCTCGCGTCGATGTTCTTGGGGTCGGTGGGCTGGGCGGTGGGCACTATGTCGGGGGCGCCTCGGCGGTGGGCGTCGGCCTCCTGGTCGTCTTCCTGGGTTTGGGAGGCGCGTTCGGCTTCTACGCGCTTGCGGTAGTACTCGATCTCGCGGTCGCGTTGCTTCTTGGACCAGCCGAGGACGGGGGCCAGGAGGTCGGCGGCCTCCTGGGCGACGCGGACGCCGCGGTCCCAGGTTTCGATGGAGATACGGGTGCGGCGGGCGAGGACGTCGTTGAGGTGGCGGGCGCCCTCGTGGCTGGCGGCGTAGACGATCTCGGCGCGGAGGTAGTCGTCGGCGCCGGTGAGGGGCTTGGCGAGGTCGGGCTTCTCGGAGATGAGTTCGAGAAGGTCGTCCAGGAGCGTGCCGTAGCGGCGCAGGAGGTGCTCGATGCGGGCGACGTGGACGCCGGAGCGGGTGGCGAGGCGGTGGCGGGAGTTCCACATGGCCTGGAAACCGTCGCCGCCGACGAGCGGGACGCGGTCGGTGCACGACTCGGGGATCTTGCCGTCGAGGCCGTGCGCGACGGCGTCGATGGCGTCCTTGGCCATGACGCGGTAGGTGGTGTACTTGCCGCCCGCGACCAGGACCAGGCCGGGGACGGGGTGCGCGACGACGTGTTCGCGCGAGAGTTTCGAGGTCTCCTCGGTCTCGCCGGTGAGGAGGGGACGCAGGCCCGCGTAGACGCCCTCGACGTCGTCGTGGGTGAGGGGGGTCGAGAGGACGGAGTTGACGTGGTCGAGGATGTAGTCGATGTCCGCCTTGGACGCCGCGGGGTGGACCTTGTCCAGGTCCCAGGCGGTGTCGGTGGTGCCGATGATCCAGTGGCGTCCCCACGGGATCACGAAGAGGACCGACTTCTCCGTGCGGAGAAGGATGCCGGTCGCGGAGTGGATGCGGTCCTTCGGGACGACCAGGTGGATGCCCTTCGAGGCTTTGACATGGATCTGGCCGCGGCCGCCGACGAGCTCCTGGATGTCGTCCGTCCAGACGCCGGTGGCGTTGACGACCTGCTTGGCGCGGACCTCGCTGGTCGTGTTGCCCTCAAGGTCGCGGATGCGCAGGCCGGTGACGCGCTCGCCCTCGCGCAGGAAACCGAGGCACTGGGTGCGGGACGCGATCTGGGCGCCGTACTCGGCGGCCGTGCGCAGCGCCATCATCACGAACCGGGCGTCGTCCACCTGGGCGTCCCAGAGCTGGATCGCGCCGACGAAGGAGTCCTTGCGCAGGGACGGCGCGAGCCGCAGCGCGCCGCGCCGGGTCAGGTGCTTGTGGTGCGGGACGCCGCGGGTGCTGCCCATCTGGAACGCGAGCGCGTCGTACAGCGCTACACCGGCGCCGAGGTACGCGCGCTCCCACACGCGGTGGGTCGTGGGCAGGATGAACGGGACGGGCCTCACCAGGTGCGGTGCGATCTGCTGGAGGAGGAGCCCGCGTTCGGTGAGCGCCTCCCGGACGAGGTCGAAGTTGTACTGCTCCAGGTAGCGCAGCCCGCCGTGGATCAGCTTGGACGAGCGCGACGACGTCCCGGACGCGAAGTCGCGCGCCTCGACGACCGCGACCGACAGCCCGCGGGTCGCCGCGTCGAGCGCCGCGCCCGCGCCGACGATGCCGCCGCCGACGACGACCACGTCGAACTCCTCGCGCGCCATCCGGTCGAGCGCCGCCGCCCGTTCGGCCGGGCCCAGCCGGGAGCTGCCCAGGCCCGTCACAGGTGATCCCGTCATCGCGATTCCCCCCACAGCGGTTCGGTTTCCGAGCGTTATCTACCCAAGAGTAAGGATGGGTCCACACTGGAAAGAACCGATTCCGCGTGGGCTCTGTCTCAGCCCAGGACGAGCGGGCTAGTCGGTGGAGCGGCGGGGGGCCACTACCACCTGGACGCGCTGGAATTCCTTCAGTTCCGTGTATCCGGACGTCGCCATCGCGCGGCGGAGGGCGCCGATCAGGTTCATGGAGCCGTCCGCGACGTGGGACGGGCCGTGCAGGATCTGCTCCATCGTGCCGATCGACCCGAGTTCGAGGCGGGTGCCTCGGGGGACGTCGCCGTGGTGGGCCTCGCTGCCCCAGTGGTAGCCGCGTCCAGGGGCCTCGGTGGAGCGGGCGAACGGTGAGCCGACCATGACGGCGTCGGAGCCGCACGCGAACGCCTTGGCGATGTCGCCGCTGTTGACCATGCCGCCGTCGGCGATGACGTGGACGTAGCGTCCGCCGGACTCGTCCATGTAGTCGCGGCGCGCGGCGGCGACGTCCGCGACGGCCGTGGCCATCGGGACGGCGACGCCGAGGACGGTCCGGGTCGTGTGCCCGGAGCCGCCGCCGAACCCGACGAGCACCCCGGCCGCGCCGGTGCGCATGAGGTGCAGCGCCGCCGTGTAGGTCGAGCAGCCGCCGACGATCACGGGGACGTCCAGGTCGTAGATGAACTGCTTGAGGTTCAGCGGCTCGGCGCGTCCGGACACGTGCTCGGCGGACACGGTCGTGCCGCGGATGACGAACAGGTCGACTCCCGCGTCGATGACGGCCTTGTGGAACTGCGCGGTGCGCTGCGGGGACAGCCGCGCCGCGACGGTGACGCCCGACGCGCGGATCTCCTCGATCCGGCGGCCGATCAGCTCCTCCTTGATCGGCTCGGAGTAGATCTCCTGGAGCCGCTGGGTGGCGCGGACGTCGTCCAGCGAGGCGATCTCGGCGAGCAGCGGCTCAGGGTTGTCGTAGCGCGTCCACAGGCCTTCGAGGTCGAGGACGGCGAGGCCGCCGAGCCGTCCGACCGCGATCGCGATGGCGGGGCTGACCACGCTGTCCATCGGCGCGACGACCAGCGGCATCTCGAAGCGGTAGGCGTCGATCTGCCAGGCGACGCTGACCTCCTCGGGGTCGCGCGTCCGGCGGGACGGCACGATGCCGATGTCGTCGAAGGCGTACGCCCGGCGGCCGCTCTTGCCCCGGCCGATCTCCACCTCAGCAGCCACTGCGCCCATTCCTCACCCCGGCGCCGCGCCGGTCATCGTCTGCTCGGGGTTCCCGCCGGCCGCGGGAAACAAGCCCGGCAAGAGCTTACGTCAGGCCCCGGCGGAGCCGGGAAGGGGTCAGCGGGGGGTCAGCGGCCCTGGTAGTTGGGGGCCTCCACGGTCATCTGGATGTCGTGCGGGTGGCTTTCGCGGAGGCCGGCGGCGCTGATGCGCATGAGCTGGCCGCGTTCCTGGAGTTCGGGGATCGTGCGCGTCCCGGCGTACCACATCGACTGGTGCAGGCCGCCGACAAGCTGGTGCGCGACGTTGGCGAGCGGGCCGCGGTAGGGGACCTGGCCCTCGACGCCCTCGGGGATCAGCTTATCCTCGGCGCTCACGTCGGCCTGGGCGTAGCGGTCCTTGGAGAAGGAGCCGCCGCGCTCCCGGTTGCGCATGGCGCCGAGCGAGCCCATGCCGCGGTACGACTTGTACTGCTTGCCATGGACGAAGATCAGCTCGCCTGGGGACTCCTCGATGCCGGCGAGGAGGGAGCCGAGCATGACCGTGTCGGCGCCCGAGACGATGGCCTTGGCGATGTCGCCCGAGTACTGGATGCCGCCGTCGCCGATCACCGGGACACCGGCCTCGCGGGCCGCGCGGGCCGCCTCGGAGATCGCGGTGAGCTGCGGGACGCCGACGCCGGCGACGATGCGGGTGGTGCAGATCGAGCCCGGTCCGACGCCGACCTTGACCGCGTCGGCGCCCGCGTCCGCCAGGAGCTTCGCGCCCGCGTAGGTGGCGATGTTGCCGCCGACGACCTCGACGGCCGCGTTCGCCTTGATCGCGGCGATGGTGTCGGCGACGCCCTTGGAGTGGCCGTGCGCCGTGTCGACGATGATCACGTCGGTGCCGGCCTCGATGAGGGCCTGCGCGCGGCGGATCGCGTCCTCGCCGACGCCGACGGCCGCGGCGACGAGGAGGCGTCCGTCGGCGTCCTTGGTGGAGTCGGGGTACTGCTCGCTCTTGGTGAAGTCCTTGGTGGTGATCAGGCCCTTGAGGCGTCCGTCGGCGTCCACGAGCGGGAGCTTCTCCACCTTGTTGCCCGCCAGCAGCCGGTAGGCGTCGTCGCGTGTCACCTCCACCGGCGCGGTGACCAGCGGCATCGCCGTCATGACCTCGCGGACCGGACGGGACGGGTCGGACTCGAAGCGCATGTCCCGGTTCGTCACGATGCCGACCAGCACGCCCCGTACGTCGGTGACCGGCACGCCCGAGATCCGGTAGCGGGCGCAGAGTTCCTCGACGTCGGCGAGCGTCGCGTCCGGCAGGCAGGTCACCGGGTTGGTGATCATCCCGGCCTCGGACCGCTTGACCCGGTCGGCCTCCTCCGCCTGCTCCTCGATCGGCATGTTCCGGTGCAGGACGCCGATGCCGCCCTGCCGCGCCATCGCGACCGCCGTGCGGGCCTCGGTCACCGTGTCCATCGCCGCGGAGACGAGCGGGATGCGCAGCGAGATCCCTCGGGTCAGGCGGGTGGTGGTGTCGGCCTCGCCGGGCTGCAGGTCGGAGTAGCCCGGCAGCAGGAGCACGTCGTCGAAGGTCAGGCCCTGCGGGAGGAACTTGTCGGGCTCGGCGGGGTTCATGACTACCTTCCCGTCAGTGGTGGCGGTATCGGGCCAGGTCACGGCGACCCTGTCCCCATGGTAGAGCGTGAACCGGCGCCGGGACGGGCTGTCGCGGACGGCACCCGCGTGGCCTTGACGACATCCTGCGACAGGACCGGCGGCGCTTGGTGTTCCGGGCATTCCCGGCGTTCCCGGCCGCGCGCACGCCGTGTGATTGTTCGCGCACAGATTCGCGCACAGAGAAGAGAGGGGGGTGCACCTGTCAGGCCGCGGAGCAGTAGCGTGGGTGTGTGCACGACGACGCTCCGCTCGACCCGTTCGCCGGAGACCCGGAGGACCCGGCGGCGGCGCTCGGAGACCCGGGCGACGACTCCGCTCCGCTCAGCGTGACCGAGCGGGAGGACGTGCTGGCCGACCTCGCCGACCTGGAGGTCTTTCGAGCCCTGCTGGAGCCGCTCGGCGTGCGCGGGCTCACCGTCGACTGCGGCGACTGCGGCAAGCTCCACTACATCGACTGGGACCTGCTGCACGGCAACCTGCGCCACCTGCTCGACGAGGGCCTGCCCCGCGTCCACGAACCCGCCCTGTCCCCCGATCCCGTCGACTACGTGAGCTGGGAATACGCCCGCGGCTACGTCGACGGCGTGATCGACAGCGAAGAGGGCCGCGACGAGAACTAACCCGCCCCTGCGACGCTCGCGCGGCACGTCGGTGCTTGTGGGGATCGGGATGGGGCGGAGGGTGGGCTTGGCGGGTGGGTGAGCCAGGGCTGGTGTGGGGCTGGCTGGCCCTGGCTCATGGGGTGCTGGTCGTGGTTTTGCGCGTTTCTAGGGTGCGTTCGGGGAGGCTGGCTGATCGGTGGTCGGGCCGGAGCCGGCGGCCGGTTGGTCGTCGGGCTTCGGTGGGGTGTCGGCGGCCTTGGGCGGGACCTCGGGCGAGGGCGAGGTGTCGGGCGACGGCGGTGGCTTGTCGGGCGTCGGCGAGGGGTCGACGTCAGGTGAGGGCGATGGCGGAGGACCGGCTTCGGACGGGGCGCCGGGCTGGTCGTCGCCGGGCCTGGACGGGCCGGAGTACGTCGTCGTCGGGTCGTCCGAGCGGCGGGGCCACTGCCGCGGGTACGGGGTCCCCGGGCCCGTCTTGACCGGGTCATAGCCGTGCAGTCCCTCGGACGGCTGCGCGGACGGCTCCGCCTCCGGGACGGATCGGACGGGCGGCCGCGAACGGTCGCCGTGCCATCCGGCGTCGTTGTCGGCGCGGACGGGCTTGTCCGCCCCGCCCGACACGCCGGGCCTGCTCGGCGAGGACGCGGTGTGGTGCTGCAC
>JBOHBY010000608.1:0-7948 GCA_050698635.1 Spirillospora sp. | reverse complement strand
GAGCCGCCCGCCGAAGCGTCGACACCGGAACCAATGCCGTCCACTCCGTCTCCGAAAACGTCGGCCCCTTCGCCCGGCCCCGGCACGCCGAGTCCGGCGCCGAAGCTGATGCGCTACAAAGTCTGCGCCGACACTCTCAGCGTTCGTGCCGCGCCCGAAAAAGAGAGCGAAACGACCACTGTGGCCACGCTGACCCGCGGCCACACCTTCGTCGTGCAGGTCGTCAAAGACTCGACATGGGTCCGCGGCTATTCCCCTGAAGTCGCGGCTGCCAAAGGCTGGACCTTCCGGCGGTACCTGAGTCGCGGCTGCTGATACCAACGTGTCAATGGAGAATCCATGGACGAATCATCCGACGCCTCGGTCGAACGCGATGCGGCCGCGGGCAACGTGGCCGCGATGCTCGCCCACGGCATGTCCCTCAGGAAATCCGGACGTGTCAGTGAGGCCCGGCATTGGCTGGGAAAGGCCGCCGACGCAGGGAGCACCGCGGCCATGGTCGCGTGCGGGCACGTCCTGGCGGACCAGGGCGAACGCGCCGCCGCCGAGCGGTGGTACCGGCGCGCCGCCGCGGAAGGCGACGCCGATGGCGCGAACGCGATGGGCGTCCTCCACTCGGCGTCGGGTGAGGCCCACGAGGCCAAGGGCTGGTTCCGCGCCGCGGCCGACGCCGGGAACCTGAAGGGCATGCTCAACCTGGGCATGTGCCTCGAAGAGGCCGGCGAGGCCGACCAGGCGGAGCGGTTTCTGGTGGCCGCCGCCGAGGGCGGTGAGCCGGCGGCCCTGGTCCCGCTCGCGAGATTCCTGGACGAGCAGGGCCGGCCGGAGGAGGGCAGGGCCTGGCTGGACCGCGCGATCGGCACCGATGACCACAGGGTCATGCTCGGCCTCTCCGAGTACTTCCAGGACGCGGAGGACTACCAGAAGGCCGAGGAATGGTGCCGCCGTGCCCTTGAGGCCGGGAGCACCGATGCCGTCTACCAGTTCGGGTCCCTTTTCGAGGACCAGGATCGGCTGGCCGACGCCGAGGAGTGGTATCGGCGAGGGGCCATTGCCGGTGACGCCGACGCGATGTTCGCGCTCGGCGCGCTTCTCGCCGATCAGGGGCGCGACTCCGACGCGGAGCTTTGGTGGCGCAGGGCGGCCGACAGCGGCAAGCGCAGTGCGATGGTCCAGCTCGGCCTGCGGCGCAGAAACCAGGGCGACCTCGCCGAGGCGGAACGCTGGTTGCGCGCGGCGGCCGGTGCCGGTGAGACGGACGCTTACGTGATGCTGGGCGACCTCCTGACCGACCAGGGGCGGACGGCCGACGCGGAGGTTTGCTTCCGGCGGGCGAGCGAGGCGGCCGACGAGCCCTACGCCGCCCTGCGGCTTGGCGAGATGTGCATGACCGCGGGCCGCCTGACAGAGGCCGAGCACTGGTACCGCCGAGTCGCGACGCAGGACGAGCCGCGGGGCATGGTCCACCTCGGGGACCTGCTGGAGAAGACCGGCCGGACACCCGAGGCCAGGCCATGGTTCGAACGAGCGGCCGAGACTGCGGCGCGGACCGGTCGGCTGGTCGAACTCGCCGTCGTCATGGCGAGCCTCGACCGCCGCGTCGGCGCCGAGGACTGGCTCAGGCGCGCGGCGGACGCCGGTGACCCCGAGGCCATGGGGATGCTCGGCACCATCGTCTCCGCGGCCGGTCGGCTCTCCGAGGCGGAAGGCTTGTACCGCCGGGCGATCGAGCTCGGTTTCGAGCAGGCGGACGTCGACCTGGCGAACCTGCTTGACCGCACGGACCGGCACGTCGAGGCGGAGGAGCGCTTCCGCCGAGCCGCCGAGCGGGGAAGCGCCGAGGCGATGCGCGGCCTCGGCGTCCTCCTTGAGGACGCCGGCCAGGTCGCCGAGGCCGAGCGATGGTACCGCCGCGCCGCCGGGCTGGGACACAGCAACGCGATGGTCGTTCTGGGGCTGCTGCTGAAGAAGACCGAACGCCTGACAGAGGCCGAGTCCTGGTACCGCCGTGCCGCGGAACTCGGTGACGCACAGGGGATGTGGTGCCTGGCGATGGCGTTGGAAGAGACGGGACGCCTGCCGGAAGCTGAGACGTGGTACCGCCGTGCGGTGGACCGTCCGAAGCCCGCCCCGGTCGCCGTGATGCAGCTCGGCAGCCTGCTGGGGAGGACCGGCCGTCTCGTCGAGGCGGAAGAGTGGCTCCGCAGCCCCGCCGTCCGCGAGGACCCGGGCGCGTGGGTCGTTCTCGGCGGCCTTCTGGAGAAGGCCGGAAGGATTGACCACGCGGAGTCATGGCTACGCCGCGCGGCCGATGAGGGCGACCCCGACGGTATGAGCCGACTGGGCATTCTCCTGCAGCGAACCGGCCGCCTCCCCGAGGCCGAGCACTGGTTCAGACAGGGCGCCCACCTGGGATTCCAGCCCGCGATCGCGGCACTGGGCCTCCTCCTCAACGACACCGGCAGACCCGCGGAAGGCGCCCACTGGCTAAGACTGGTGAACAAGAAGGATCCCTAAACGAACGAAACGGCAAGACGCTCAACCGTCAAATGCGGACCAGACCCCAGCCATACCCCGATAAACACCGCTTGATCGCTAATGGGTTCTCATTTTGGACCCATTGAACCCGCCTTCTGAAGTGGTCCGAAACTGGTTCTGGTCAGCCTCTTGAGGCCGGCCATGCGCGACGCCACGACGCTGACGATCAGCGTCACGCGGTGGGGCGTGCGGTAGCGCTGGTGTCCCCTGGCACTACACCGACGGCCTGGAGGGTCGGGGTGGGGGGTTGGGTTGGGTGGTGGTTTATCAGGGCGACGCCGAGCATGCTGATCAGGCCGCCGAGGAGGTCGATCGGGGTGGGGGTTTCGCTGAGCCAGATGAAGGCGACCGCTATGGCGACGGGTGGGACGAGGTAGAGCGCGGCGGTGGACTCGGCGATGGTGTAGCGGGCGACCGCGTATCCCCAGGTGACAAAGCCCAGCGCGGAAGGTAGCAGGCCGAGGTAGATCGTCGATCCGATGGCGTCGGCGGGGGCCTGGGTCAGGGCGCGTGCCGCGGCGGGCGCCAGGGGTAGGAGGAAGAGCGTGCCTGCCCACATCGCGTAGCAGGCGACCTCCAGTCCGGTGTAGTGCTTGAGCAGTGGCTTGGTCGCGAAGTGGTAGACGCCCTGCACGACCGCGGCCACGAGGATGACCAGGGCGCTGGTGGTGACTCGGGTCGACCCGCCCGCGTAGGCGATGATCGCCGCGCCCGAGATCGCGATGATGCTGCCGAGGACGATCTTCGTGGTGAGGCGTTCGCCCAGGAATCCCGTCGCGAGCAGCACGCTGTACACCGGAGCGGTGGCGATCAGGAGGCTCGCGGTACCCGCGGGGACGTGGACCTCGCCCCAGTTGAGCAGCAGCTGGTAGGCGCTCATCCCCGTGGCCCCGCACAACGCGATCAGCAGGAGGTCGCGTCGGCGTGGCCGGCGGACCTTCAGCAGCGGGCCGACGGCCGCGAGGGCGAGGGAGGCGACGGCCAGCCGCCAGAACGACAGGCCTGCCACGTCCAGGCCGTCGACCGCCACCCGGATCGCGGGAAAGGCCGATGCCCACAGGACGACCGTGGTGACCAGGGCCGGAAAGCGAAGGGTGTCCGATCGATTCACACGTCCCAACCTTCCGTCTAGCATTAGTAAGGTCTAGTTACTCTTTCTTCCGGAACCAAGAAGGTGTTCTTCTTGTTGGAGGTACGCCGCCTGCGGCTGCTACGCGAGCTCCAGGTCCACGGCACCGTGACGGCGACCGCCGAGGCCCTGTACCTCAGCGGGCCCGCCGTGTCCCAGCAGCTCGCCGCGCTGGAGCGGGAGGCCGGCATGCCGCTGCTGGAGAAGCAGGGAAGGAGGCTGCGGCTCACGGCGGCCGGGAACCTGCTGGTCGAGCACGCCGAGGTCATCCTCGGCCAGCTCGCCACCGTCGAAGCGGATCTTCGCGCGCTGCGCGGCGGGGACCATGGGCTGGTCCGCGTCGCCGCTTTTCCGTCGGCCGCGCGGGTTCTGGTGTCCCGGATGTGGCGCGCGCTCGCTCAGGAACGGGCGCGCTCGCCAGAGCTGCGCGTCATCGAACGTGAACCCGACGAGGCCGCGGACGGGCTGCGCCGGCACGACAGCGACATCGCGATCGTCCACTCCTACAGCCTGCTGCCCCGCGACCTGCCGCCGGGCTGCGAGCAGTACCGGCTCATGGACGAGCCCGTCCTGCTGGCCCTGCCGCGGCGGCTGGCCGCCGAGCGCGCCCTGGTCGCCGGGCAGATCGTGGACCTTGTTGACGTCGCTGACGAGAACTGGCTGATGCCGGGCCCTGAGACCTCGTGCCACGAACTGACCCGGCGCGCTTGTGGAAGCGCTGGATTCGTGCCCCGGCCTTCCGCGGTCGCCAGCGACTTCTCCGTGCTGACCGAACTCGTCGCCGTCGGCGCCGGAGTCGCCCTGGTGCCGCGGATGGCGTTGCCCGCCGACACCTCCGACGTCAGCCTGCATCCGTTGGCCGACCCGGTCGGACGGGTCGTTCACGCGTTCACCCGGATCGGTGACGCGCGGTTGCCGCACGTGAAGCTCGTCCTCGAAACCCTCCGATCGGTGGCAGCGGGTGTAGAGCTGTAATCCACGGCAATGGCCCGACGGTGAACGTGCTCCGGTGGTCGGACGTGGTCAGTCGAGGGCGAGGGTCAGGAGTGGGGGGCCGGTCGGTTGGGGGGAGCCGCCGGCGGGTTCGATGGTGACGCCGAAGCGTTGCGCGTTCCCGAGGCCGGCCGTGACGACAGGGCCCGGCTTTCCCGACGGGTTCAGGGTTCCGGCGGAGCGCGGCGCGGCCGGGCCGAGCCACCACATCTGGTACGTCTTGGCTGGTGGCAGATGCTGTAGCCGGGCCGTGGTGACGACGGCCTTACCGAGCGAGCGGGACGACACGACGGTGACGGTCGCGGTTCCTTGGGCACGGGCGGTGGAGGTGTGCGCGTCCGGTGCCGTCATCACTGCCGTGACGTGCCGGTTCAGGGTCTGCGCGTGTTCGGCGGAGCGGTGGAGGTGCCACGTCGTGCCGCCCCCGATGAGCGCCAGGACCAGGAACGCCGCAGCGGCCAGCCGGCTCAGCCCGCGGGCGCGGACGCGGGCGCGGGTGTGGGGCGACGGCAGGCGGCGGCCGAGCGGCGGGGGCGACTGCCGGGTCCGGGCGATCTCGGCCATGACGCGTCCGCGGAGCCGGTCCGGCGGGCGGTGGGAGACGGCGAGCGCCAGCCGGGTCGCGGTCTCGCGGAGTCCGGTGGTCGCGTCGGCGCAGGCGGCGCAGCCCGACAGGTGGCGCTCGAAGCGGCGCCGTTCGGTGTCGCTGAGCGCGTCCAGGACGTAGGGTCCGGCCAGGTCGTGCGGGTCGTGGGTCATGGCCGCACTCCCAGGCAGTCGCGCAACCGGACGAGCCCGTCGCGGATCCGGGTCTTGACGGCGGCGAGGCCGACGCCGAGCAGTTCGGAGACCTCGCGGTAGGTGTAGCCGCCGTAGTAGGCCAGCGTGATCGATTCGCGCTGCGTCTCGGTGAGGCCGCGCATGCAGCGGCGCACCTGCTGGTGCTCCAGCCGGGTGCCGACCTCCTCGGCGACCTCGTCGTAGTCGGGCACGGGCGCGGCGGCGCGCTCCTCGCGGTCGCGGTCGGCCTGGCTGGAGCGGACCCGGTCCACGGCGCGGCGGTGTGCGACGGTCAGGATCCAGGACGCCGCGCTGCCGCGTTCGGGACGGTAGTGCGACGCCTTGCGCCACACCTCGACCAGCACGTCCTGCGCGATCTCCTCCGCCTGCGCCGGGTCGCGGACGACCCGCAGCGCCAGCCCGTACACCGGCCTGGACAGCCGCTCGTACACCTGCCCGAACGCGTCCTGGTCGCCGCGAGCGACACAGCCGAGCAACTCGGCCAGATCGGGCGGTTCTCCAGGCGCGACACTGACCGGCTTCAGTGTTCTGGGCGTCGTCCTGCCGGTCGGCTCGGTCATCTCCACATCGGTGGTTCGGTGCCGACGCGGTCGAGGATGGGTCCAGAACTCGTTTGAAGACTCGACCCATCCACCCGGCGTCCGGCCCCGAACACCCGATGTGACAGCGAGACGAGCGACCGGGCGACCGCGGTGGGTCACCCCCGTCCTGCGCGGACTGCTCGCTGCCCTGCGCGGACTGCTCGCCGCCGCTGCGGCGATGGGAGTCGCGGAGCTCGCGGCCGGTGCGCTCGGCCGCGTGTCGTCCTCCCCGCTGCCGGCCGTCGGCGCGGGCTTCATCGACCTCACCCCGGCGTGGTTGAAGGACTTCGCGATCCGCCACTTCGGGAGCGACGACAAGACCGTCCTGCTGATCGGCCTGGGCACCGGGATCGCCGTGGCCGCGCTGGCCATCGGGTTGCTCAGCCGGCACCGGCTCGCCTGGGGCCTGATCGGGCTGGCCGCGTTCGGGACCGTCGGGGTCATCGCGGCCCTGACCAGACCGGTCGCCGAACCGGTCGACGCAGTGCCGGCCACGGTCGGCGCGCTCGCGGGCATGGCCGCCCTGACCCTGCTGACACCCGGAACCCGCCTGTTCCCCACCCCGACGTCCGCGTCCCGCGACGCGGCTCACGGCACCACGACTCCGGCGGACGGCAACGCGACCGGGTCCGAGGCCGGGATCGGTCGGCGGCGGGTGCTGCTGACCGGTGCTGGGGTGGTCGGCGTTGCCGCGGTGAGCGGCGTATCCGGGCGGGTGCTGCTGCGTCGCGGTGACGTCTCGTCGGTCCGGGCGGACGTGCGGCTGCCGCGTCCTGCCGGCCCGGCGCCTCAGGTTCCGGTGGGCGCCCAGGTGCGGGTCGACGGCATGACGCCCTTCTCCACCTCCAACGCTGACTTCTATCGGGTCGACACCGCGCTCGTCCTGCCCCAGGTCGATCCCGGGGACTGGACGCTGCGCATCCACGGCATGCTCGCCCGCCCCGTCGAGCTGACCTTCGACGACCTGCTGCGCCAAGCGCTGATCGAACGCGACATCACCGTGTCGTGCGTGTCGAACCAGGTCGGCGGTGACCTGGCCGGGAACGCCCGCTGGCTCGGCGTGCCGCTCGCGCCGCTGCTGCGCAGGGCCGGGGTGCGGCCGGGGGCCGACCAGATCCTGTCCCGCTCGTCCGACGGCATGACGCTCAGCACCCCGCTGGACTCCGTGCTGGACGGCCGCGACGCGCTCCTGGCCGTCGGAATGAACGGCGAGCCGCTGCCGATCGCGCACGGTTTTCCCGTCCGCATGGTGGTGCCCGGCCTCTATGGCTACGTGTCGGCGACCAAATGGCTCGTCGACCTCAAGGTCACGCGGTTCGCCACCGACCAGGCGTACTGGACCGAACGCGGCTATACCGAACGCGCGCCTGTGAAGACCTTCTCCCGCATCGACGTCCCGAAGCCGCTCGCCCGCCTCAGATCCGGGCCCGTCGCCGTCGCCGGTACGGCCTGGGCCCAGCATCGCGGCATCGACGCCGTCGAATGGCAGGTCGACGACGGGCCTTGGCGTCCGGCGCGGCTCGCCCCGGTCCCCGGCATCGACACCTGGCGGCAGTGGGTCGCCGAATGGGACGCCCTTCCCGGCTCGCACACGCTCCGCGTCCGCGCCACCGACAAGACCGGCACGACCCAACCCGAGCACCGGTCACCGCCCTTCCCGGACGGGGCCACCGGCTGGCATTCGGTGGTGGTCACCGTGACCTG
The DNA here is from genome assembly GCA_050698635.1 of Spirillospora sp. Taxonomy (GTDB): domain Bacteria; phylum Actinomycetota; class Actinomycetes; order Streptosporangiales; family Streptosporangiaceae; genus Spirillospora. Next base: position 202 of record JBOHBY010000608.1, on the reverse strand, counting down.
ACCGAGGCGGTCGACGAAATCCGCAGCTCACCTACCCGAAGGAATCCAACATGAAGCGCACCCGAATCGCCGCGTGCTCCGTGCTCGCGGCGGCCCTGACCGCCGGGCTAACAGCCTGCTCCGGCGGAGACGACGACAACGGCTCCAGCGCCGCGTCCCCCGGCACGTCCGCTCCCGCCCCGTCCAGCACCGGCTCCGGCAC
>JBOHBY010000607.1:0-1952 GCA_050698635.1 Spirillospora sp. | reverse complement strand
CAGCGCGACCGGCAGCAGGCTCCGATGCGCGTCGGCCACCGCCGCCGCGTCCGCCGCCTCGGGATCCACGATCCAGGCGTAGGTGTGGTACACGGTCATGTCGCCGCAGCCGGGGGCCGTCGCCTTGACCATCCCCTCGACGAACGCGCCCCTGGCCTTGTGCTCCGGGGTCGGGTACCAGGGCGTGACGACGGCCACGTCCCTGCCATTGCGCGCTTCGCTCTCCATCGCGCTGGTCACTCGTGCGCGGCGGGCTTCGGGGCGGGCCTCGCTGACGACGGCACCAGCTCGGTGTAGACGCCGTCCAGGATCTCGGCCTGCGCCGGCCACGTCCACGTGCGGAGCAGGTCGGGCCGCTCGTCGTACACGGCGCGGTACCGCTTCAGGTCGTCCATGACGGCCGTGACGGCGCGGACGTAGTCGTCCTCGTCCTCGGCCTTGAACACCTCGCCGTGCCCGGTCTCGTTGACGACCTCGGCCATCGCCTTGACGTCGCTGACGACGATCGGCAGCCGGGCGTGCGCGTACTCGAAGAACTTCGTCGCCAGCGCGATCTCGTGGTTCGGCAGGTGGTGCAGCGGGTGGATGCCGAAGTCGGCCGCCGACAGGAACGCCACGACCTGGTCGAACGGGACGAACGGGGCCAGCGTCACCCGGTCACGGACGCCGAGCTCGTCGGCCCGGTTCATCAGGGCCTTGACGTACTCGGCCCGCGACGACGGGACGATCAGCGCGACGTGCAGCCGCGGCAGCCTGGGCAGCGTCTCGATGATGATGTCCAGGCCGCGCTGCTTGGTGGCGCCGCCGCTGTAGACGGCGAGGGGCGTCTCGGAGTCGATGCCGCACAGCTCGCGCATGTCGGGCACCGGCTGGTCGGCGCTCACCTCGATGTCGGTGACCGGGGCGTTGAGCACCACGGCGGGCTTGCGCGACAGCCCGTGCTCCTCGACGAGCCATTCCGCGAGGGGCTCGGAGACGGTCACGATGGCGTCGGCCACCTTCGCGTACTCGCGCTCCATCGCGATCATCGCGGGGTGCCAGCGCGGCGGGTTGTTCCAGCGGACGCCAGGAAGGTACTCGTGCGCGTCCCAGACGAACTTCACCTTCCGTCCCTTGGCCCGCGCCCGCAGCGTGGCGCGGGCGCCGACGGCGAGCATCCGGAAGTCGTTGCCGTGGATGATGTCCGGTTCGAGCTCGTCGATGACCTTGCCGTAGGCGGCCTCCCAGTCCCACATGCCGCGGTCGAGGACGCGCCAGGCCCGGTCCCCGAGGAGCTTGAGCCAGACCGCGACCATGAACCGTTCCAGCGGCGACTGCTGGCTGTTACGGGCGGCGTTGAGCGAGTCGGTCTGGCGGGCCCGCAGCCCGATCCAGCGCTGCTGGACCTTCGCGACGACCCGCCGTCCGATGAGCCAGGTCTTGCGCACCGAACCGGACGCCCCCGGCTCAAGCCTGCTCGCGGCCAGCTCGGCGCGACGCGACTGGACGAGCCGCCGCCGGTACGTCGCGACGTCCGGGTGCCCGTACGCCATCGGCCGGCGGAGCATGGAGCGCAGCGGACGGTACTTCGGCTTGTTCAGGACCTCGTGCAGCGGCACGAGCATCACGTTGGCGCCGCCGAGCGTCCAGCGCTTCTTCTTCTTGCCCCGGTGGAAGCCGATCAGGTGCACCTCCCACCCGGCGGCCGCGGCGGACATCGCCGCCTTCTGCACCCGGGAGTCACGCTCGACCATGTTGTCGACGAGCATGACGACCCGGCCACGGGAGTTCTCGCGGCCGACGACCTCGTCCTCTGTCTGCACTGTCATCTCCGTTCAGCTGCTCTCGTCCGGGGCGTCCGGGGCGCCGATGACGACGCGGTGCACGCCCGCCCAGCGGGACGGGTCGGTGACGCGGCGGCCGTCGACCAGGGCCTTGACACCCGGCAGGTCGTCCGCGCCGAGGTCGCGGTA
>JBOHBY010000606.1:0-1567 GCA_050698635.1 Spirillospora sp. | reverse complement strand
CCGCACATCCTCCGCCGCGACCTCGGCGGTGCCGCGTCCGCGCGGCGCGCCGTGCGGCGCCGGCCCGTCCTGGCGTTCGGCCAGCTCACCGACGTCCACGTGATCGACGCGCAGTCCCCTGCGCGGGTGGAGTTCCTCGACCGCTTCAAGGACGTCCTGGGCGACACCCTGCCCGTGCAGAGCGCGTACCGGCCGCAGGAGATCCTTTCCACGCACGTCGCCGAGGCGATGGTCCGGGCGATGAACCGCGTCGGGCGGGGCCCGGTGACCGGGCGGCGGCTCGCGTTCGCGATCAACACCGGGGACGCGGCCGACAACGTCCAGTACAACGAGGTCCGCTGGATCATCGACCTGCTCGACGGCGGCCGTATCCGCCCCGACTCCGGCGACCCGGACCGGTACGAGGGCGTCATGGACTGGACGTCCTACGACCGCGCCTTCTGGCACCCCGAGGGACCACCCCCCGGAGCCGACGCCGACATCCCGATCACCACGTTCGGCTTCCCGCAGGTCAAGGGACTGATCGAGGCCGCGCGCAGGCCGTTCCACGCGACCGGCCTGGACGCGCCGTGGCTCGCCGTGTTCGGCAACCACGACGGCCTCGTCCAGGGGAACCTGCCGGTCAACCCGCTCATCTCGGGCCTGGCGACCGGCGGCGTCAAGGTCGGCGTCCCGGCGAACGACGCCCAGGCCCAGATCCTCGCCCGCGTCCTGGCCGAGGGCGACGCCGAGGGGCTGCTGCGCCTGATCCGCGAGCACGGCGACTCCGGCGGCCTGTTCCGCCGCGTGACGCCCGATCCGGACCGCCGCATGCTGTCGCGCCGCGAGGTCGTCGCCGAGCACTTCAGGACGTCGGCGTCCCTGCGTGGCCACGGCTTCACGCTCGGCAATCTCCGCGAGGGGACGGCCTACTACGCGTTCGACAAGGGCGTCGTTCGGGGACTCGTCCTCGACACCGTCAACCCGAACGGTCTGCCCGAGGGCTCGCTCGACAAGGAGCAGTTCGCGTGGCTGGAGTCCCAGCTGAAGGCCGGCAGCGGCCGCTACCACGCCCCGGACGGCTCCGTCGTCGAGCACGGCGTCCGAGACCGGCTGTTCGTCCTGTTCAGCCACCATCCGATCGCTTCCCTGGACAACGCGCTCGGCGGCGACCGCGTCCTCGGCGACGAGGTGCTGGCGCTCCTGCTGCGCTACCCGAACGTGATCCTGTGGGTGAACGGCCACACGCACCGCAACCAGGTGATCCCGCACGCTCGCAAGGGCGGGGGAGGGTTCTGGGAGGTGAACACTGCCGCGCACATCGACTTCCCGCAGCAGAGCCGCGTCCTCGAACTCGCCGACAACGGCGACGGCACCCTGTCGATCTTCGCGACCGTCCTGGACTCGGCCGGTCCGGCGTCCTACGGCGGCCGCCTCACCGGTCCCGTCCGGCTGGCGTCGCTGTCGCGGGAACTGGCGGGCAACGACTGGCAGGACCGCGAGGAGAACCGCCGCGGCGACGCCGACGACCGCAACGTCGAACTCCTCCTCCCCGCCCCGTTCTGACCCCGCGCCGCGCACCTGACCC
>JBOHBY010000605.1:0-1863 GCA_050698635.1 Spirillospora sp. | reverse complement strand
GGGTGTCGTTCGCCTACGGGCCGGGCGCGCGGCCGGTGATCGAGGACCTGGACCTCGTCGTCCCGGACGGCGACCACCTCGCCGTCGTCGGCCCGAGCGGCATCGGGAAGTCGACGCTCGCCGCCCTCGTCGCGGGCGTCGTCTCCCCCACGTCCGGCGAGGTGCTGGTGGACGGCCTGCCGCCCGGCGACCCTGACCGGCGTGTCCTCATCCCGCAGGAGGCGTACGTGTTCAGCGGCACCCTGCACGAGAACCTCACCTACTACGCGCCGGACGCCGGGCAGGACGAGCTGGAGCGCGCCGTGGACGCGGTCGGGCTGACGCGGCTCGTCCAGGACCTCGGCGGGTACGGGGCGGAGGTCGTCCCGGCGGACCTCTCGGAGGCGGCACGGCAGCTCGTCGCGCTGTGCCGCGCCTACCTCGCGCCGCAGCCGATCGTCATCCTGGACGAGGCGGCCTACCGGCTCGACGCGTCCGCCGAGGCACGGGCCGAGGAGGCGTTCGCGCGCCGCCCCGGCACGCTGATCGTCATCGCGCACCGGATCAGCTCGGCGGCGCGGGCGCGGCGCGTCCTGGTCATGGACGGGACGGACGCGCAGGTAGGACGGCACGCCGACCTGCCCGCCCTCTCCCCCCTCTACCGCGACCTCGCCGGCCAGGGAGCCTCCCACGGGGGCTCAGAGCCAGCCGGCCTCCTCCGCGATCCGGATGGCCTGGATCCGGTTCTGCGCGCCGATCTTGCGGTTGATCCGGGACAGATGGTTGCGGACGGTGCCGATCGTCAGGACGAGATCCTCGGCGATCTGGGCGGCGGACGCGCCCCGTGACGCGAGCGCCAGCACCTCGGCCTCCCGGTCGGTGAGTGGGCTGCGCACGGAGCCGAGCTCGCTGAAGGCCATGTCGGGGTCGATGACGCGCGCGCCGTTCGCGGCCCGCCGGATCGCCTCGACCAGGTCGCCGGGCGAGGTGTCCTTCAGCACGAGGCCGGCCGCCCCGACGGCGACCGCGCGGCGCAGGTCACCGGTGCGGGACCGCCCCGACATCAGGATGGTGCGGCATTCGGGCACGCCCTCGCGGAGCGCGCGCGCCGCGGCGAAGCCGTCCTGGCCGGGGAGCCCGATATCGATCAGCGCGATGTCCGGCCGCACACCGCGCGCCGTCGCGAGCACCTGCTCCCCGGACCCGATCGCGGCGACGACATCGAGATCCTTCACATCATCGAACAATGCGACCAATCCGCCGCGGAGGAGGGACGCCCCCTCGGCGAGGAGAATCCGAATCATTTTCGTCTCCTAGGCCATGACCACCTGAACGGCACTAGTCAGGAGGACGACCTACCGCGTGGAGTCAACACTATGCATGGCGTCATTGTAAAGCGTGAAAGAAGTACCTATTCCGGACGCACATATACCGCTAAATGGCGACCCTTCCGGGTGATCAAGAAAGGAAATCGAACTCGGTTCCGGCACCCGCCGCACGCGCCGATTGGTAAACCGCCCAGCTCACCGCGAGATCCTGCCAGGGAAGCCCCACCGGGGCGTAGACGGTGATCTCGCTTCCCTTCACCCGTCCCGGCACCTGACCGCATAGCAGATCACGGAGCGTTCCGGCCGCGTGCTTAACGTCAAGTCCGGCTCCGGCCAGCACGCCCATCTCCACGGCGAGCGGCACGTCGTCGACGACGACACGGGCGCCCTCCAGCAGGTCGGCGGACAGTTCCGCCTTGCCTGGCTCGTCCGCCCCGAGGGAGGTGATGTGCGTGCCGAACGCGACGTCCGCGGCGTGCAGGATCGGGCGGCGCGCCCACGTCGCCATGACGACGATGCCGGCGTCCGCCACGGCGGCGCGCGGGTCGGCCTGGAC
>JBOHBY010000604.1:0-3892 GCA_050698635.1 Spirillospora sp. | reverse complement strand
CGCAGGATCGTCGAGGAGTTCTTCACCGCCGCCGCCTCGGGCCGCACCGAACGGCTGGTGGCGCTGCTCAGCGACGACGCGACCGCGATCTCCGACGGCGCCGGCCTGACCGCGACGCTGCTGCGCTACGACACCCCGCAGGGCATCGCCGCCATCGCACGGGCCGGTTTCAAACCGTCGGCCGCGAAACGGCGGTTCACCGGCGGCACGCCCGCCGTCCACTACGCGCGCGTCAACGGCTCCCCCGCCATCCTGTTCGTGCTCGGCGACCAGGTCGTCGGCGCCGTGACGTTCGACATCGCGGGCGGCAGGATCGCGACCGTGCACGGCGTCGCGGCCCCGGCCCGCCTCGTCCGCCTCAACGAGTCCTGGCGCCGGCGCGAACCGGACACTCCCCTCCTCACCTGGTGGTGACCCGAACAGGGTTTGTTACCTCACGGTCGCGAGGTGCGTCCTGGTAGTGACACCGTCGTCGCCCCGGGGGGACCGTGACCGAAGAGGAACAGCTCGCCGCGAAGTTCGAGGGCGAGCGCCCTCACCTGCGTTCGATCGCGTTCCGCGTGCTCGGGTCGCACGCCGACGCGGACGACGCCGTCCAGGAGGCGTGGCTGCGGCTCGCGCGGACCGGCGGCGATCAGATCGGCGACCTGCGCGGCTGGCTCACCACGGTGACGGGCCGGATCTGCCTGGACCTGCTCCGCAGGCGCGGCGTACGCGGTGAGGAACCGCTGGAGCTCGACGTCGGCGCGCTCCAGCCGGAGACGGGCGCCGGTGCCGGGCTCGATCCCGAGGAGGAGGCGGTGCTGGCCGAGTCGGTCGGCCTCGCGCTGTACGTCGTCATGGACGCCCTCAGCCCGGCCGAGCGGGTGTCGTTCGTGCTCCACGACGTCTTCGAGGTCCCGTTCGACGCGATCGGCGCCATCCTCGGCCGCAGCACCGCGGCCTCGAAGATGCTCGCCAGCCGGGCCCGCGCCCGGCTGCGGTCGGGCGTGCCGACCGGCGACGCGCACGCCGCCGCCCGGGGCCTGGTCGACGCGTTCTTCGCCGCCGCCGGCAGGGGCGACGTCGCCGGGCTGCTGACGGTGCTCGCCCCCGACGTCGAGGTCCACGCGCAGGGCCCCGAGGGGACGTTCGCCGCGCGCGGCGCGGACGGGATCGCGGCCCGCGCGACGATGTTCGCGCGCCCGGACGCGGTGGTGCATCCGGCCCTGGTCGGCGGCGTCCCCGGGGTGCTCATCACCGTCGGCGGACGGCCGGTCACGGTGATGGCCTTCACGATCAGCGGCGGTGTCGTCACCGCGATCCGCAGCCTCACCGACCCGGCCCGGCTGGGTCAGGTCGTCCCCTCCTGGGTCCCCTGACCAAGCCATCAAGTGATGGGAGTAGCGATGATGAGTGGGATCCATGGGACGGTGGCCGCCGGTTTCGAGCCGGTACGTGCCGAGTTCGCCGCCGTGGCCGCCGAACAGGACGGCGAGTGCGCCGCGCAGCTCGCGGTGTACCTGCACGGCGGGAAGGTGGTGGACCTGTGGGCCGGAGACGAGACCGACGGTGACACCCTGACCGGCGTCTACTCCTCGACGAAGGGCGCCGCCACCCTGGCGACGGCACTGCTGGTGCAGGACGGGACCCTGGACCTGGACGATCCCGTCGCCCGCCACTGGCCGGAGTTCGCCGCCGCGGGCAAGGACCGCATCACCCTGCGGGACGTCCTGTCGCACCGTTCCGGCGTGATCGGGGTGGACGGCGGCCTGTCCGCCGAGGAGCTCGCCGACGACGCGGTGATCGCGCGGCGGCTGGCCGGTCAGCGGCCGTACTGGCGGCCGGGATCGGCCTACGGGTACGGCGGCTTCGTGACGTTCGCGATCGTGGACGAGGTGGTCCGCAGGGTCACCGGCCGACGGCTGCGGGAGATCTTCGAGGAGCGGGTGCGGGCGCCGCACGGGCTGGAGCTGTACCTCGGCCTGCCCGAAGCCCTGGAGGGCCGCTTCCGGGAGGTCCTGCCGGGCCTCGCCACCCCCGAGGAGCTCGCCGCGTTCTGGGCGGGCGCGCCCGGACCGAACAGCATCGCCGGGATCGGCTACGGCCTCAACGCCACCCCGCCCCTGGACCAGGTCGCCTTCGTCAACACCCGGCGGGTCCGCGCGCTCGGCCAGGCCTCCGCCGCAGGCGTGGGCAGCGCCCGGGGCCTGGCCGCCCTGTACGCCGCGGCGGTCTCCGGCCTGGACGGTCACGCACCGCTGCTCAAGCCCGACACCGCCGCCGAGTTCGCGATGCCGCACTCCACCGGCGGTGACCTGGTCGGCGGCCCGGGCAGCCACTTCGCGGTGGGATTCCAGGCCAAGGGGCCGCGCTACCCGTTCCTGAGCGCGCGGGCGTTCGGCCACAACGGGTCGGCGGGCTCGGAGTCGTTCGCCGATCCGCTCAGCGGCGTCGCGTTCGGCTACACGCGCCGCCGGTTCTCGGCCACCTGGTCCTACCCCGAGCACGACCGGCTCGCCGCCGCCGTCCACCACGCGGCCACCGCGTCCGCGTCCTAGCGGGCCAACGGTCCCGTCACATTCGCGCGGTGCCGTTCGTCAACGAGGCGACTCTCAGGATCACAGGCAGGCGGACCATGACACACACATCCCAGCGGCGCGGGCTCGCGCTCGCGCTCCTCGCGGCCACCCAGTTCGTGCTCGTGCTCGACGCGTCGATCGTCGGCGTCGCCCTCCCGTCCATCGGGACGGATCTGAAGTTCGCGCCCAAGGACCTGTCTTGGGTCGCCAACGCCTACACGCTGACGTTCGGCGGCCTGCTGCTCCTCGGCGGGCGGGCCGCCGACCTGCTCGGGCGGCGCCTGATGTTCATGACCGGCATGGGGTTGTTCGTCGTCGCGTCCCTGGTGGGGGCGCTGTCGGTGAACGCGGCGATGCTGGTCGGGGCCCGCGCCGTGCAGGGCGTCGGCGCCGCGATCGTCGCCCCGGCCGCGCTGTCGCTGATCATGACGATCTTCGCGGCGGGGCCCGAGCGCAACAGGGCCATGGGCGTCATCGGCGCGGTGGCCGGGGCGGGCGGCGCGGCCGGGTCGATCCTCGGCGGCGGGCTGACCGAATGGCTCGGCTGGGAGGCCACCCTGTACGTCAACGTGCCGATCGGTCTGCTGGCGATCGCCCTGTCGCCGCTGCTGCTGCCCGAGGCGAAGGACCCCGGCGCCCGCGGCTTCGACGTCGCCGGCGCGGTGACGGCCACCGGCGGGCTCGCGCTGCTGGTCTACACGCTCGTCGACGCCAACAACGCCGGCTGGCGCTCCGCCCAGACCCTCGGCCTGGGCGTGCTCGCGCTGCTGCTGATCGCGCTGTTCTTCGTCATCGAGACGCGGGTCGCGCACCCGGTCGTCCCGCTGCGGATCTTCCGCGTGCGGGCGCTGCGCGGCGCGAACATCATCGCCCTGCTGAGCACCATGGCGATGATGCCGCTGTTCTTCTACATGACCTTCTACATGCAGCAGGTCCTCGGCTACGGCCCGGTCAGGGCGGGGCTGGCCGCGCTGCCGCTCGCGCTCACGATCGCGGCGACCGCGGGGGCGGCGTCCGCGCTCATCACCCGGATCGGCGTGCGGGCGCCGATGGCGGCCGGGCTGGTCGTGACCGGCGTAGGGCTGGCCTGGTTCTCGCGCATGTCGGTCGACGGGAGCTTCCTGGTGGACGTCCTCGGCCCGTCCATCGTGATCGGGGTCGGCAGCGGGCTGGCGTTCGTCACCACCACCGTCGGGGCGACGTCGGTCACCCGCCAGGAGGAGGCCGGGCTCGCGTCGGGCCTGTTCAACACGGCGCAGCAGGTCGGCGGGTCGCTCGGCCTGGCGGTGGTGGTCGCGATCGCCACCGCCCGCACGACCGACGCCTTCGAG
>JBOHBY010000603.1:0-4680 GCA_050698635.1 Spirillospora sp. | reverse complement strand
GGTCTGTGAAGTCCGCGGCGAAGCGTGCGGCGCTCAGGCGACGCGGACGCCTCCGGCGAACGGGCGCCCGGAAATCGAGCTGATCTTGACGACGTCGCCGGTCTGCGGGGCGTGCACCATCTTGCCGCCGCCGACGTACAGGCCCATGTGGTGCAGGTCGCTGTAGAAGAAGACCAGGTCGCCGGGCCTGAGCCGGCTCTGTGAGACGCGGGTACCGGCGGTGAACTGGCTGCCGGTGTTAGTGGGGGAGGCTGATGCCGACCTGGGCGTAGGCGTAGACCGTCAGTCCCGAGCAGTCGAAGCCCTGATGCCGGCGCCCTGCGCGGTGCCGTAGGTCGGACCGGACGCGCTGCCGCCGCCCCCCCCGAGCACGGGACGCCGCGCTGGCTCATAGCGGCCCGGACCGCGCCCATGGCCTTGGCCGAAGCACCGCCCGCGGCGACGTTCACGGCCGGACCCGCACCCGTCCGGGCGGCGGGCCCCAAGCCCGGCCCGGCCTCGACCTTCTTCAGTTCGGCCTGCGGTTCCCCGCGCTTCTTCTTCGCCTCGCCGGTGAGCTCGCGGACCTGTCTCGTCCGCGCTTCGGCGGACCTGCGGGCGTGTTCGGCCGCCTGCATCGGCTGCGGCAACTGGGCGACGCGGCCGCCGTCCTGGCGGGCGAGGTCGTTGAGGGTGGACGACTTGTCCAGCACGGTCTGCGGGTCACCGGCGGAGGCGAACGCGACCGCCGGGTCCACCGGGCCGTTCTTGTAGCTGTCGGCGGCGAGCCTGACGATGCGGGCCCGTGCCTCGTCGAGGGCCTTCTTCTGGCGCGCGGCATTGGTCTCGGACACCTTGGCGGCACGCTGGGCCTGCTGTAGCCGTACGCGCAGTCCGTTGTACTGCTCGCTGAGCTTCTCCGCGTCGTCGGCGAGCTTCTTCTGCTGCGCGGTCAGCTCTTTGCGGGGCGGCTGCGGCTCGGCCAAGGCCGGTACGGGCCCGATGACATGCACTACAGGACGATCGACGCCGTCCAGGCCGTACACGTGCTGATCCGGCGGCGGGCCGACGTTCGGCGTCCGGCAACTCGTCGCCGCATGCGGGGGTCCTCTCCTGTACCGCCTACCGGGTGAGCTGCCGGGTTCGGGCCGGAGTCGCCCTACCGCTCGCGGGAACGGATTCTTCGTCGGCGAGGCGAGGCGAGGCGGGGCGCGGCGGGGGCGAGGCGGGGGCGGGGGCAGGGGCAGCACGGTCCGCCGACCCGACGCCTACGACGTATCAATGGCCGCCTTGTACCAGCAGCCGACAAGAAATCATCGCCGCCTGCGCAAAAGGCAGAAATCCGCGCTGGTCAGGGTTACCTTCTGGCGCCTCCGGCAGGATTCGAACCTGCGGCACCCGCTTTAGGAGAGCGGTGCTCTATCCCCTGAGCTACGGAGGCGTGTCGACGCTGCGGCAAGAGCGTAGCGGACGGCACCTACAGGGTAGGGGACGGGGCGTGTTGAGCGCTCCCCGTTATGGGGCTGTGGATGCCTCTAGGCCGGGTGGGGCCGGTGTGGGTACGCTTCGGTGCCGTGAGGGGTCGGCATCGTGGGCAGCCGAAAGATCAGCCCGCCGGGGACGACGTAGGCGAGCGTCCGTCGCGAGCCAGGCGGATCGGCGTCATCGCCGGTGCCTTTGTGACGCCCGTCGTGCTGGCCTCGCTGCTCGCGTTCGGGCTGCGCGAGGAACCGGCGGGGCAGAAGCCGGAGACGGCTCGGCCGTCGTCCCAGACGTCAGCCGCGACGCCGGAGGCGGAGCCGACGTACGGGAAGTACGTGGCACCCGACCCGGAGCCGGAGGCCGCGACGAAGCCTCCCAAGCGGGCGCCCGTTCGTGAGGCGGCACCACGCAAGGGGAGGACGCCGAGGCCGTCGCCGTCCGTCAGAGGGCGGAAACCGTGCCCGCCCGGCTGGGAAGACGTCTGGTGGATGCGCCGGTGGTGTGAGCGCCCGCACGGTCACCGTGGCCGCTGAACCGATTACGCACAGGTCATCGTAGAACCTGTAGTAGCGTTCTGCCGCTGTTCCGCATTTGGGCATCAGGAGGAAAACCACCGTGCCGAACCCCCGGTCGGCGGCGCTGACCGCGGTCTTCCTGGTGATGACGATGATCTCACCGCAGGGCGCCGCCACAGCGGCCCAGGATCGGGCCGATCCTCTGGAATCGCTGCGCAAGGAAGCGTCGAAGGCCCGCAGCGAGCTGGAGAAGGCCACGAAGCGGATGGAAGACCGGAAGAAGGACCTCGCCGCTTCCCAGGTCAAGCTGCGCGACACGCTGAAGGACCTCGCGGCCGCCGAGGCCGAACTGAACCAGATCCGCGAGCCGCTGGCCCGGCTGGCGAACAGCTCCTACCAGCAGCGCGGGGCCGCCGGCTCGATGTCGATCTTCGGTGGCGGTGACCCGGGCCAGGCGCTGCGGTCGACGGCGGACGTGACGCTGCTCGCACAGACACAGCAGGCGCTGGTCGATCGCGCCGACGATCTGCAGGAGCGGCGCAAGCGGCTCGCCACGACCGCCCAGGACCTGCAATCGCGCAACGCGGTCGAGCAGACCCGCCTGCAGCAGGACGTGGACGGGCTGAAGAACAAGTCGGCGCGGCTGACCCAGCAGCTCAACGCCATGCTCGACAAGCTTGCGGTGAGTCGCCTGAAGCGGTTCCAGCTCGGCTGCGACAAGGGCCTTTCAAGCGACGCGAAGCAGTTCCCGAACGGGCTGATCCCGTCGAAGTATCTGTGCTCCCTGCCGCAGAAGGGGCACAAGCTGCGGGCGGACGCGGCGCAGGCGTTCTACAAGCTGAACGCCGCGTACAAGAGCCGCTTCGGCCGTGACATGTGCGTCACGGACGCGTACCGGAACCTCTCGGACCAGCACCGGATCTACGCGCAGAGGCCGGGCTTCGCCGCAGTCCCCGGGACGAGCAACCACGGCAAGGGACAGGCCGTCGACCTGTGCGGCGGCGTGCAGAACTCCGGATCCGTCCAATACAACTGGATGGAGGCCAAAGCCGGAAAGTACGGCTGGATCCACCCGGCCTGGGCATACAGCAGCCCCTTCGAACCCTGGCACTGGGAATACGGCACCGAAAACGACGAATAACCCCCACCCCCACGGCCCCGGCTCGTCCACCTGCCACGCCTGGTCCGGTCCGCCTCGTCCGGTCTACTTGGTCCAGTCCGGTCTGTCCGATCGGCCAGTCCGCACGTCTGCGTAGTACCGCCCCCATCAATCGCCGACAGATCAGCTCCCACAGTTGAGCCCGCGGCCTCGCTTTCCCGGCTCCGCTTTGGCTCCCGCGTCGTCGATCGCGGCTCCTGCACCGGCTTGCCTTCCGCGTTGGCTGCCTCCCGCGTCGCCTTTGGCTCCTGCGCTGGCTTGCCTCCCGCGTCGGGCTTTGCGCTCACGGGGCTGGTGTCTGTGTTGTTGGGTGTCTTGTGGATGTGTGCGGAGTTGGTAGGTGATTGCGGCGTTGGTGTGTGCCTATTGGGTGGTGGGGGCGGGGCTTGGGTTGGGGTGGGTTAGTAGGAGGGGGCCTCGGTGGCGGGGACGACTTCGGCGGTGCAGTGGCGGCAGCGGCTGGCCTTGAGCGGGATCTCGCCGAGGCACTGCGGGCATTCGCGCTCGCTGGCCTCCTTGCCGCGGTCCATCCGCTCGATCAGCTTGGTCGTCGGTAGCACCACCAGGAAGTACACGATCGCGGCCGTGATGGAGAAGGCGATCGCGGAGGTGACGAAGATTCCGTACGGGAACGCGGTGCCGTTGATCGTGACTGACAGGCGGGTGTAGTCGGGCTTGCCGCCGAGCAGTGCGATCAGTGGGGTGATGAAGGAGTTGGCGAAGTCCTTCACCAGGCCGGCGAAGGCGGCTCCGACGACGAACGCGACCGCGAGGTCGACGAGGTTCCCGCGGAACAGGAACGTTTTGAATCCACTCATACCGAGCTCCCAGGGGGTTGTCGGGGGTGCGCAGGGCTGGCTGCGCAGGAACGGCTACGGATCGTAATGAAACAACCCCGGTTTCGCCAAGTCAGGATGAAAACGATCTCTGACGTGCCGACTTACTGCGGAGGGTCGTTGGCTGTCAGTTTGTGGTGATCGTCAGGGTGAGAGGGGCGCCGGTGCCGGCGAGCGCTGCGGCCTGGGCTCGGTCGGTCGCTAGGACTACCAGGGCGCCCTCTTGTGCGGCGTCGTCGGCGGGGGGTGGGACGGCGACGACGGGCACGGACGAGACCAGGATGCGTGCCGGACCCTGGCCTGGTGTCGGGTCGGGTGGGGTGCTCGGGGGCGGCGTGGTCAGGACGTCGATGTGGTCGCCGGGGTGGAGGAGGCGGACGGCGTCGGCGTCGGCCATGCGGACGGGGGTGGCGACCGTCCCAGGACCGTAGCCGCGCAGGAGCGCGGCGCCGAGGACGCGGGCGTCGGTCAGGGGTTCGCCCTGGCGCATGGGGGCGGCGAGGACGCGGCCGGTGACGCGTGAGCGGAGGGCGCCCGAGGGGACGGAGGCCGGTGGGAGGTTCAGGTGGCTCAGGTCTGACGGGGTGAGCGTCCGGCCGGCGGGGAGGTCGCGGGCGGCGGCGAGGATCTGGACGGACGGCGGCGGTGCGGGGCGCACGGCCATGAGGGCGAGGCTCGCGGCGGCCGCGGCGAACAGGGCCGCCAGCGG
>JBOHBY010000602.1:0-2444 GCA_050698635.1 Spirillospora sp. | reverse complement strand
ACGGTGACGCGCTCCCGCGCGCCCGCGCCGGTGTCGTCGCCCGCGACGGGCGTCTCGTAGGGCGGGATCTGGTTGTCGAACTCGGTCTCGATCCACCGGGTGTGGACGGTGAACGGCGCCGTCTCGTCGGCCGGGACGAACGCCGGGTCGTCCAGCACGGCGCGGTGGAACGGCAGCACGGTCGGCATCCCGTCGATCACGAACTCGGCCAGCGCGCGGCGTGCCCGCTCGACCGCCTGCCGCCGCGTCGCGCCCGTGACGATCAGCTTGGCGATCAGCGAGTCGAACGCCTGCGGGACGGTCTGCCCGGCGCCGTAGCCCGTGTCGAGGCGGACGCCGGGCCCGGACGGCGGCTCCCACGCCGTGAGCGTCCCGACGGCGGGGAGGAAGCCGCGGCCCGCGTCCTCGGCGTTCAGCCGGAACTCGATCGAGTGCCCGCGCAGTTCGGGGTCGCCGTAGCCGAGTTCCTCGCCGCCGGCGATGCGGAACATCTCGCGGACGAGGTCGATCCCGGCGACCTCCTCGGTGACCGGGTGCTCGACCTGGAGGCGGGTGTTGACCTCAAGGAACGAGATCGTCCCGTCCTGGCCGACGAGGAATTCGCACGTTCCCGCGCCGACGTACCCGGCCTCCTTGAGGATGGCCTTGGACGAGTTGTAGAGCAGCTCGACCTGCGCGTCCGACAGGAAGGGCGCCGGGGCCTCCTCGACGAGCTTCTGGTGCCGCCGCTGGAGCGAGCAGTCGCGGGTGGACACGACGACGACGTTGCCGTGCGCGTCGGCGAGGCACTGGGTCTCCACGTGCCGCGGCTTGTCGAGGTACCGCTCGACGAAGCACTCGCCGCGCCCGAACGCGCCGACGGCCTCGCGGACGGCGGACTCGTACAGGTCGGGGATCTCCTCGATCGTCCTGGCCACCTTGAGGCCGCGCCCGCCGCCGCCGTAGGCGGCCTTGATCGCGATCGGCAGGCCGTGCTCGGTGGCGAACGCGACGACCTCGTCCGCGCCGGACACCGGGTCCTTGGTGCCGGCGACCAGCGGCGCGCCGACCTTCTGGGCGATGTGCCTGGCCTGCACCTTGTCGCCGAGCGCGATGATCGCGGCGGGCGGCGGGCCGATCCAGGTCAGCCCGGCGTCCTGCACGGCCCTGGCGAAGTCGGCGTTCTCCGCGAGGAACCCGTAGCCGGGGTGGACGGCGTCCGCGCCGGACTCGGAGGCGACCTTCAGCAGCTTCTCGATGCTCAGGTAGCTGTCGGCGGCGGTCGTCCCGTCGAGGGCGAACGCCTCGTCCGCGACCCGGACGTGCAGCGCGTCGAGATCGGGTTCGGCGTACACCGCGACGCTGCCCAGCCCGGCGTCGCGGCAGGCGCGGGCGATGCGGACCGCGATCTCGCCGCGGTTGGCGATCAGGACCTTGCGCACGTGGGTCTCCTCCCTGAGAACGCCATGAAGTCTAGATAGTCGCCGTGCGCCGTTTTCGCCCCGGGCGGGCGCGGCGGGCCGGTCGATCCGGCGGGGTTTCGCGCCGACCGCGTTGGGTGACGGCACGACTCCAATTACCAATGGCCTCGCGAAAGGGCCCGGAAAATCCGCTTGACGGACGGTAATTGGTCCGGTCACAAGCAAGCGGGCACCGCCCTGAACGTCGGCGTGACCACATGCGGACAGGCACGTTCGAAGAAAAAGTACCCCGGGTGCAGGACGTTTCACGCCGTCCCCTGGATCAGGGTGATCGTTGGGGCGTAGGCTGTTGCCATTCTTCGGCACCGCCTGGAAACGTTCCACCGACGGCGACGAATGGCCGTGGCGGCGTCCGCCACCGCCGGGCGCCTACCCGAGCGGCGGGTCCCGGCCCATCCCCCCGAGGCCGGGACCCGCATCACCCCCTAATCTTCAGCCGTTGGCCGGTGGCGGGAGGGCCACCTGCACCTGGACGGCGGCGCCCGCGGCCACGAACAGCCCTCGTCCGGTGGGCCCGCCGAGCGGTCCGTTGCGCGGAAGGCGCAGGCCGAGCAGGTCGCCGTCGCCGGGTGACTCGACCGACAGCAGCACACCGGAGCGGGAGCGGCGCGTGTCGGTGAGGAATCCGGGGTGGTCCCGGCCCAGGTCGGCGGTGGTGCCGCCGATGACGACGGTGTGCTCGCCGTCGCGGGCGGTGCGGAGTACGGCGCGGAGGGCGTCGTCCAGGCCGGTGCGGTCGAGGAGCTCGGCGTCGTCGACGACGACGGCGTAGCGGTGCTCGTCGCCGATGGCGGCGATGAGATCGGCGGGGCCCGCGTCGGACGTCAGGAGCCCGAGCACCCCCGGATGGCCGGACAGCAGGCGCAGCGGCGACCGGCGTGGCGTGACGAGCACGACGGGGACGAGCCCGCCGCCGACCGCCGGGTCGAGCAGCGAGTGGGCGATCGTCCGGAGCGTGGTGGAGCGGCCCGAGCGGGCCGGGCC
>JBOHBY010000601.1:0-4308 GCA_050698635.1 Spirillospora sp. | reverse complement strand
GCTGAAGGGCGCCATGAAGGACGCCGACCGTTCGGGCGCCCGGTACGCCGTGATCCTCGGGGAGCGAGATATCTCCGGCGGCGTCGCCCAGGTCAAGGATCTGGCCGAGGGCGAGCAGACCGCCGTCCCCCTCACCGACATCATCACGACGTTGAAGGAAAGGCTCGCACCATGATCCGCTCGCACGAGGCGGGGTCGCTCCGCAAGGAGCACGCAGGACAGCAGGTCACCCTCGCAGGCTGGGTCGCCCGCCGCCGCGACCACGGCGGCGTCACGTTCATCGACCTGCGCGACGCGTCCGGCGCCGCGCAGGTCGTGTTCAGGGAAGAGGACGCGGCGCACGACCTGCGTTCGGAGTTCTGCGTCAAGGTCGTCGGCGAGGTCCGCGTCCGGCCGCCGGGCAACGAGAACCCGGAGCTGCCGACCGGTGACGTCGAGGTCGCCGCCGCCAACATCGAGGTGCTGTCGGACGCGGCGCCGCTGCCGTTCCCCATCGAGGGCGACGTCAACGTCAACGAGGAGATCCGCCTCAAGTACCGGTACCTCGACCTGCGCCGCGACGCCGTCGCGCGGGCGATGAAGGTCCGCTCGGAGGCGTCGTTCCTGACGCACGAGGTGATGCGCGAGCACGGCTTCGTCAACGTGGAGACGCCGACGCTGACCCGGTCGACGCCGGAGGGCGCCCGCGACTTCCTCGTCCCCGTCCGGTTGCAGCCTGGCCACTGGTACGCGCTGCCGCAGTCGCCGCAGCTGTTCAAGCAGCTGCTCATGGTCGGCGGTCTTGAGCGCTACTACCAGATCGCGCGCTGCTACCGCGACGAGGACTTCCGCGCCGACCGGCAGCCGGAGTTCACCCAGATCGACATCGAGATGTCGTTCTGCGACCAGGACGACGTCCTGACCGTCGGCGAGGACCTCGTCGCCCGGCTGTGGCAGGAGATCGCCGGGTACGAGATCCCCCGCCCGATCCCGCACATCACCTACGCCGACGCGATGGCGAGGTTCGGCTCCGACAAGCCCGACCTGCGGTTCGCCCTTGAGCTGACCGACATGACCGAGTACTTCGCGGGGACGTCGTTCCGGGTGTTCCAGGCCCCCTACGTCGGCGCGGTCGTCATGCCGGGCGGCGCGGCCCAGACCCGCAAGGAGCTCGACGCCTGGCAGGACTGGGCGAAGGCGCGCGGTGCGCGCGGGCTCGCGTACGTGCTCGTCCAGGAGGACGGGACGCTCGGCGGCCCCGTCGCCAAGAACCTGTCCGACGCCGAGACGTCGGGCCTGGCCGCCAAGGCCGGCGCCGAGCCCGGTGACGCGATCTTCTTCGGCGCGGGCAAGCGGCACTCCACGCAGGAGCTGCTCGGCGCGGCCCGGCTGGAGATCGGCCGCCGCCGCGACCTGATCGACGCGTCGGCCTGGGAGTTCGTCTGGGTCGTCGACGCGCCGATCTTCGAACCGGCGGAGGACGACCAGGGCGAGCAGGTCGGCTGGACGTCCGTGCACCACCCGTTCACGGCGCCGAAGCCGCGGTACGCGGCGACGTTCCAGGACGACCCGGGCAGCGCGCTCGCCGACGCCTACGACCTCGTCCTGAACGGCACGGAGATCGGTGGCGGGTCGATCCGTATCCACCGGGCGGAGATGCAGCAGCGGGTGTTCGACGTGCTGGGCCTGTCGAAGGAGGAGGCCGAGTCGAAGTTCGGGTTCCTGCTGGAGGCGTTCAAGTTCGGGCCGCCGCCGCACGGCGGGATCGCGTTCGGCTGGGACCGGACGGTCATGCTCCTCGCCCGGCAGGACTCGATCCGCGACGTGATCGCGTTCCCGAAGGCGGCGTCCGGCTACGACCCGCTGACGGCCGCGCCGACGCCGATCACCCCGCGCCAGCGCGCCGAGGCCGGGGTCGACGCGGTCCCCGACGAGGACGAGGCCGCCGAGGGCTGACCGAAGACAGAAGCGGCGCCGCCCTTATCGGGTGGCGCCGCTGGTCGTCCGGTAGACGTCGTAGACCCCGTCGATGGACCTGACGGCCTTCAGCACGTGCCCGAGATGCTTCGGGTCGCCCATCTCGAACGTGAACCGCGACACCGCGACCCGGTCGCGGGTCGTGGTGACCGACGCCGACAGGATGTTGACGTGCTGGTCGGACAGGACGCGCGTCACGTCCGACAGCAGCCGGGGCCGGTCGAGCGCCTCCACCTGGATCGCGACCAAGAACACCGAGTCTTCACCCGGGGACCATTTGACGTCGATCAGCCGGTCGGGCTGCGACTTCAGCGCCGCGACGTTCGCGCAGTCGGCGCGGTGCACCGACACGCCGTGCCCGCGCGTCACGAACCCGACGATGTCGTCGCCGGGCACCGGGGTGCAGCAGCGCGACAGCCGGACCCACACGTCGGGGTCGTCGGCGACGACGACGCCCGGGTCGCCGACGGGACGGCCCCGCTTGCGGCGGGTCGGCAGCGCGATCTCGGCGAGGTCCTCGTCGGCGCTCTCCACCCCGCCGAGCGCGTCCACGAGCTTCTGCACGACGTGCTGCGCCGACACCTGGCTCTCGCCGACGGCCGCGTACAGCGACGACACGTCCGGGTAGCGCATGTCGCGGGCGAGGGCTAGCAGCGCCTCCCCGGACATCATCCGCTGCAGCGGCATGTTCTGCTTGCGCATCGCGCGGGCGATGGCGTCCTTGCCGGACTCGATCGCGGTGTCGCGGCGTTCCTTGGAGAACCAGTGCTTGATCTTGTTGCGGGCGCGGGCGCTCTTGACGAAGCCGAGCCAGTCGCGGCTCGGGCCCGCGTCCTGCGACTTGGAGGTGAACACCTCGACGGTGTCGCCGTTGTCGAGGGTCGATTCGAGGGGGACGAGCCGGCCGTTGACGCGGGCGCCGATACATCGGTGCCCGACCTCGGTGTGGATCGCGTACGCGAAGTCGACGGGTGTCGCGCCCTGCGGGAGCGCGATCACGTCGCCCTTCGGGGTGAACACGAACACCTCGGACACCGACAGGTCGAACCGCAGCGACTCCAGGAACTCGGCCGGGTCGGCGGTCTCCTTCTGCCAGTCGAGGAGCTGGCGGAGCCACTGCATGTCACCGGCCTTGCGGCCGCCGACCGTCTCCTCCTTGTACTTCCAGTGCGCGGCGACGCCGTACTCGGCCCGGCGGTGCATCCCCCACGTGCGGATCTGGAGCTCGACGGGCTTGCCCTCCGGGCCGATCACCGTGGTGTGCAGCGACTGGTACATGTTGAACTTCGGCATCGCGATGTAGTCCTTGAACCGGCCGGGGACCGGGTTCCATCGCGCGTGGATCGAGCCGAGCGCGGCGTAGCAGTCGCGGACGCTGTCGACCAGGACCCGGATGCCGACCAGGTCGTAGATGTCGTCGAAGCTGACGTCCCGCGCGATCATCTTCTGGTAGATCGAGTAGTAGTGCTTCGGACGTCCGGTCACGGTGGCCTTGATCCGGGCCTCGCGCAGGTCGGTCGAGACGTTCTCGATCACTTCCTGGAGGTAGACGTCGCGGCGCGGGGCGCGTTCGGACACCAGCCTGGCGATCTCGTCGAACCGCTTGGGGTACATGGTGGCGAACGCGAGGTCCTCCAGCTCCCACTTCAGCGTGTTCATGCCGAGGCGGTGCGCGAGCGGGGCGAACACCTCCAGCGTCTCGCGGGCCTTCTTCTCCTGCTTGTGGCGGGGCATGTAGCGCAGCGTCCGCATGTTGTGCAGCCGGTCGCCGAGCTTGATCACCAGGACGCGGATGTCGCGGGACATCGCCACGACCATCTTGCGGACGGTCTCGGCCTCGGCGGCCTCCCCGTACTTGACCTTGTCGAGCTTGGTGACGCCGTCGACCAGCGCGCCGATCTCGTCGCCGAAGTCGGCGCTGAGCTGCTCCAGGGTGTACGGGGTGTCCTCGACGGTGTCGTGCAGCAGCGCCGCGCAGAGCGTCTCGGTGTTCATGCCGAGCTCGGCGAGGATGGTCGCGACGGCGAGCGGGTGCGTGATGTACGGGTCGCCGCTCTTGCGCTTCTGGTTGCGGTGGTAGTGCGCGGCCACGTCGTAGGCGCGCTCGATGAGCCGCAGGTCCGCCTTCGGATGCGTGTTGCGGACCGTCTTGATCAGTGGTTCTAGTACCGGGTTCATAGCGGGGCCGCGCTGGGCGCCCAACCTGGCGAGCCTACGGCGCACCCGGGCGGCAGACGGTGGAATCGTGGCCGGCGTGGGCCTGGACGGAGTGGGCCTGGACGGAACTGCGGGCTCGGACGCGGCGGCGTCCGCTGGGGGACCGGACGCGGCGTCCGGTGGAGAGCCTGGCGC
>JBOHBY010000600.1:0-1514 GCA_050698635.1 Spirillospora sp. | reverse complement strand
GTCGGCGCCCACTCGGGGACGCGCGGCGGCCCGGACGTGTCGGGGAACGACATCATCGGCCCCGACCGCGACCCCCCGGACGACGAGTACCCCGACGAGGGCGACCCGGTACCGCCCCCGCCGTCGGTGCGCGGCACGGGCAGCACGGACCCGCTGCTGTGCGGGACGTCCGTGACCGGCAGCCCAAGCTCGGCCTGCACCCGCTGGAGCGCCTGCGCGAACTCGACGGCGGTCGCGAAACGCTGCTCGGGCGTCTTGGCCATCGCGCGGCCGATGACGTCGGAGACCAGCCGCGGGACGTCCGGACGCGGGATCGGCGGCGGCGCGTCGTTCAGGATCCGCAGCATGAGCAGCGCGATGCCCTCGCCCGCCGGGCCCTTGAACGCGGGCTGGCCCGCGAGGAGCTGGTACAGCGTCGAGCCGAGCGAGTAGATGTCGGACCCGACGCCCGGCTGCCGCCCCTCCAGCACCTCCGGCGCCGCGTGGTGCGGCGTGAACGCCTGCGTGTGCGTGGCGTCGAAGCTGTCGACCAGGCGCGCGATGCCGAAGTCGGCGAGCGCCGGTTCCCCGTACCGCGACAGCAGCACGTTCTGCGGCTTGACGTCGCGGTGCAGGACGTCGGTCTCGTGGGTGGCGGCGAGCGCGCCCGCCATCTTCACCCCGATGCGCAGCACGTCCGCGGCGGGCAGCGGCCCCTCCCGCGCGAGCCGGTCGGTGAGCGCGCCGTGCTCGAAGTACTCCATCGCGATGTAGGGGCGCCCGGAGCGGGTGGTGCCGGTGTCCAGCACGGTCACGATGTTGGGGTGGCCGGACAGCCGGCCGGTGATCTTGCTCTCCCGCTGGAAGCGGCGCATCGCCGCGTCGTCGACGGACCCGATCGACAGGACCTTCAGCGCGACCATCCGGTCCAGATGCTCCTGGTGGGCGCGGTACACGACGCTGAAGCCGCCCTCGCCGACCTGCTCCAGCACCCGGTAGCCCGGAACGTCCTCGCTCATAGGTCGGGGCTCAGGGGGGTCATGGGTCGGGACGTCCTTCTCCGTTGCTCGTCCGGGGTCGCGGCGGGGGCGCGATCTTTCGATGTCGTGCGGCCCGGGGCGGTTCCCCCGGAGGTCAACAGCGTAGTACGGGGACGAATCGGTCGCGGGCTCTCTCGCCGAACGGTCCCGAGCCCCTCGCACGCGGGCAGTGGCCGCGTAATAAAGGGCCGCCATTGTGAATGGGACGATTAATCGTTTCGCCAATTCCGGTTCAGCCGCGTTCGGGCGCGGCCTAGCCTCTGGCTTCGCGACGAAGGAACGGCCCAGAAGGAGTGGCCAGCCGTGACAGAAGATGTCCTGGTGGATCCGGAGACGGAAACGCCGACGACGAAATCGATATATGGCGACCTTGTCCGGATGGCGTATTTCGTTCTTCCGGGACGCGGGAAGCGCGTCTACCGGCTGGCGATCGCCCGCCGGATCGTGGACGGCACCGCCCGCGGCGCCCGGGACCGCTCGCCCGCCGGGCTGGCC
>JBOHBY010000599.1:0-4083 GCA_050698635.1 Spirillospora sp. | reverse complement strand
GAGCCCGCCGCGCCGCCCGCGCCCGCGCCGCCCGCCGCCGATCCGGAGGCCCTGCGCGCCCTGGTCATCGACGTCCTCGAACGCAGGCACGGCGACGTCGCCGGGACGCTCGCCGAGGTCAGGGCCGAGGGCCATGTCTGCGACGAGGCCGACATCCAGCGGATCAGCGACAACCACTGGTTCCCGTACGCGGTGTACCGGCTGCTGGCCAAGCACCACGGTGACGGCGAGCTGGTCGCGCAGGAACTGGCGTCACAGGGCATCGTCTACGACCAGGCCGCGCTGGACGAGCTCGTCAAGTCCTGGCGCGTCTGACACGCGTCCCGGCGGCCGCGTCCGGGTTCCGGCTCAGGACTCTCCGGCTCAGGACTCTCCGGAGATCACGGCCGAGCCCAGCGACGCGCTGGTGATGCTGTTGGCGGCGGTCTGGATCGTGGAGTTCTCGTTGAGTTCGGTCAGCGTCGCCCGGTTGAGCGCGTAGACCGTGAACGTGTAGGTGTTCACGGACGAGGGCGAACACGGGCCCTGGTAGCCGAACAGGCTCGCGCTGCCGCGGTAGTAGATCTGCCTCGACCCGGCGGGGACCTTCGGCTGGTAGACGTGCTCGACGTTCTGCGGGAGATCGGCCACCGTCGCCGGGATGTCGTAGATGATCCAGTGCAGCAGGTTCCGGTTGTCGACGTCCCGCATGATGATCGCGTAGCTCTGCGCCTCGGCCGGTCCGCCCGACCACGCCAGCGGCGGGGACTCGTTCTTCTTGCGGGGGTCGTTGTCGCCGCTGCTGGTGCATTCGTGGACGATCGGGATCCGGCCGCCCGAGGTGAAGGCGGTGCTCGTCACCGCGAACGCGGCCTTGCCCGCGCCGGCGGCGACGGACGGGGAGGACGGTGCCGCCGACGAGGACGACAGCGTGGCGGCGGCGACGGTCGAGCCGCCGGCGCACACGGCGAGCAGGGCGGACAACACGACTCGCTTGATGATCACGAAGGGCTCCTAGGGTTGTGGTCCCGATCCCCCGCCCCACTCCACCCGGGTGGTTTCGCCGCAGCGTAGGTAACCTGCCCGCCGTCCGCCATTGCACGCGGTGCCAGATGGGAACCCGTTCTTGTCCCTCCCTGCCAGATCGCGCCGCCCGGCCGCACTCCCCGGTCAGTAGGCGATCACGGCTCCGCAGCGGTACAAGTCCCCGCCGGGGACGGCGAGCTCACCGGCGAGCTCCCTGCCGAGGGGGTCCGCGCCGCTCAGGCACGCGTGCCGGGGCGGATCATCGGACAGGTCCAGGGCGATCGCCTGGTCGACGCCCGGCTTGCGCTCGGGTTCGATCGTCCTGGTGACGTGGACGGGCTCGCCTTCGGCGAACGTGAAGATGATCGTGCTCGCCGGGTCGCCCTTGCGCATCACGCCGTGGCCGGTACGGCCGTCCGGGCCCATCACGGCGGTGGTGACGAACGCTTCGTCGTCCGGCTGACGGAACAGGACACGCCCCGCGCGCAGGTCGGTGCCCTCCTCCTCGGTGTCGAGGGCGTACACGGTGGCGTTCCCGATGTCGCGATTCCGCGTGTCGCTCCCCTGCCCCCTCGACGAGCCCGGTGTGGCGTCCGGCCGGATGTCGCTGACGACGTAGCCGAGCGTCCGGCCGTCATCGGCCCAGACGATCTGGCCGACGAGCGTCGGGGCGGGCGTGCTCCAGGTGCGGCGGTGCCCCGAGCCGAGGTCGAGCACCGTCACGTTGGCGCTCGGCGGAGGAGCCGCCTTCGGGTCGCCGGCGCAGGGGGCCGTCGTGTAGGCGATCTTGTCGCCGTCCGGGCTCATCGCCAGGCCGCCGACGCGGGACGCGATGACGTCCCCGGTCAGCCGCGCGAGGCCCTTGATCCGGCCGTCGCGGGTGAGCCCGAAGCGGTGCAGGCGCGACTCGCACGGCCGGTCCCGGGTGGAGGCGACCACGAACGTCCCGCCGGGAGCGTCGACGATCTCCCGTGCCTCACCGGCGGACGACGGCTCCCGGACCGAGTCCACCTGCTGGTAGCGTCCGGTGCCCGAGACCGCCCCCACCTGGACCCATGGGACCGGGCCGTCCCCCTGCGGGTCCGGTGTCACGCGTCCCACGGTCAGGATGAAACGCGGCGTCCGGCCGGCACCGAGCGGCGCGCGGGACGGGACGGCACCGTCGCCGCCCGCCAGCAGTTGCACCGCGCCGATGGAGGCCGCGACCGACACGGCCAGTGCGACCGGTGCCGCCCAGCGCCGTATCCGCCAGGACACCGGTTCCCGCTCCCGCGGTTCGTCCGCCATGGGGTGATCATGCCGCGCCGCGCGCCGTCCGCGGGCTCATTCCGGATGATCGAGGAGAAGGCGGGACGCGCGGTGGCGCGGCGGGACACGCGGCTGCGCGTCGAGCGCCTCCGGCCGGCCGTCGTCCAGGGCCTGGTGCGGTGTCACATTTCGGGGATCATTCCATGGTCCCGGTGTAGGCGGCGATGGTCTGGTCGGCGGCCTGGCGGGCGTCCGGCTCCTCGGCTCCCGACTCGACGTGGGCGCGGTACCAGCCCTCGCCGCTCAGCCGGGTGAACTCCTTGCCCTCGTCCGACATGGCCCAGTCGGCGCCGGCCTCCTCGGAGGCGGACCCGCCGGACGCCAGGTGCAGCGCGAGGCCGAGGAGCCCCTGCTCCCAGCCGATGCCGACCGCGCCGGGCCCGAACTTGTCCCAGTGGTCGTCGACGTGCGCGATGTGCTCCAGTTCCAGGCGGGCGCGGTCGCCGTCCGCCGGCGTCAGCCGCACCTCGATCCAGCTGGTCTGGCCGGCGAACTCCCAGGTCGCGAAGAAGCCCTTGGGCGGGTCGCAGCGTTCGATCGTGCCGCTGGCGTTGCCCTCCAGCGCGAAGCGGCCGCCGAGCCGCAGGTCGCCGGAGACGGGCAGGAACCAGCGGGAGATGCGGTCGGCGGTGGTCACCGCCTCCCAGAGGTCCTCGACATCGGTGTCGTAGGTCCGGGTGATCGTGACGGTCCGCGCGGTCCCGGCTTCGAGCACCTTCTCCCCGACCTGCCGCCGTACCGCGTTGACCTGGCCCTTCACATCGATCATGGTTCGCTCTCCACATCGCTCTCAGCCAGGCGGCGGGCGCGCTTGCCGCGCGCGATCTCCGTCGCCAGGGCGTCCAGATGCGGTGTCCAGTACCGGCGGAACCGGTCGAGCCAGGCGTCGATCTCCCGCAGCGGAGCGGCGTCGACGGCGTACAGCCGCCGCGTCCCCTCCGCCCGCACCACCGCGAACCCGCCGTCGCGCAGCACCTTCAGATGCTGCGACACCGCGGGCTGGGAGATCCCGAACTCCGCCCGGATGACGGCCGACACGTCCCCGGAGGACCGCTCGCCGTCGGCGAGCAGCTCCAGGATCCGGCGCCGTACCGGATCACCGAGCACGTCGAACGCGTGCACGACCATAAGTTACAGCCTTCGCTTATATAAGCCAAGCCTTAAATTAATGTCCGCCGGCCAGGAGGTCTTCGAACGGGACCGGGTCGTCGTACGGGTCGGCCTTCGCCTGCACGGGACGGTCGTTCATCAGCGCCGCCAGCTCGCCCGCCGCACGCGTGACGCGCTCAGCGAGCGGGTCGGCGCCGTCCGCGAGCACGCCCGTGCCAACCGCGAGCGTGCCGCCGCCCCAGTCCTCGGACGCGGCGTACACGGCGGTCGGCACGACGGCCGCGCACAGATGGGCGAACAGCGGCCGCATGGCGTAGTCGATCGCCAGTGAGTGCCGCGCGGTGCCGCCGGTCGCGCCGAGCAGCACCGGCTTCCCGTCCAGCGCGTCGCGCTCCAGGACGTCGAAGAACGTCTTGAACAGGCCGCTGTACGAGGCGTTGAAGATGGGCGTCACGGCGATGAGGCCGCCCGCGTTCCGCACCGTCTCGACGGCGGCGCGGAACGTCCCGGACGGGAAGCCGGTGAGCGCCGCGTCGGCCATCGCGTGCGCGTGGTCGCGCAGCTCGATCGTCTCGACGGCGGCGTCCCCGCCAAGGGCCGCCGACGTCGCCGCGGCGAGCCGGTCGGCCAGGAGCCGTGTCGACGACGGCTGCCCAACCC
>JBOHBY010000598.1:0-2304 GCA_050698635.1 Spirillospora sp. | reverse complement strand
GGGCACGACGACGCGACGACGCGGATCCTCCTCAACAACGTCGGGTTCGACCCCGACGGCCCCAAGCGCGCGGTCGTCACATCGCGCCGCGCGCCCGGGCACTACCGGATCGTCGACGCCAAGACCGGGCAGACCGTCCACAGCGGACGGTTCGACCACGCGGGCACGGTCGACGACTGGGACGGCCGCCGCTACTGGACCGCCGACTTCTCGCAGGTGAAGCGGCCCGGCGACTACTACCTCGCCGCCGGTTCCGCCCGGTCGGCACAGTTCAAGATCGAGGCGACGGTGCTGGAGCGGTACACGCTGTCGCACGTCGTCCACCACTTCAAGGGCTGGCGGTGCTCGGGCCAGTACGACAAGTTCGACCACCACCTGCCGCTGGGGAACACCGGGAAGACGTTCGACGCGCACGGCGGCTGGTACGACGCGACCGGCGATTTCGGCAAGCACTTCACCCAGCTGTCCGCCCTTTCCTACTTCAACACGCTCCAGCTTCCGCTCACCGCCTGGTCGCTGCTGATCTCCTACCGGGAACTGACCGCGCGGAAGGACGAGAACTTCACCCAGTTGCGCACGTGGCTCCAGGACGAGGGCCTTTTCGGAGCGGACTATCTCCGGCGCGTCTACGTCCCCGGGCAGTCGTTCTACAGCACGGTCAGCCAGCCCGGCCCGCCGAAGGACCCGGTCAAGCGCACCCTCGGCACCGCGCAGGTCAACTTCCGCGAGGGCGGCGGCGTGGCGATCGCGGCACTGGCCATCGCGAGCACGCACGACGTCTCGGGCGACTACGAAAGCGCCGAATACCTCTCGGCCGCGAAACAGGCCTTCGCCTACCTCGAAGCCAACAACGTCCGCCTGACCAATGACGGAAAGGAGAACATCCAGGACGACTACAACGCCCTGCTCGCGGCCGTCGAGCTGTATCGCGCCACCAAGGACGCCGCCTACCGGACGAGCGCCGACAAGCGCGCCGCGAACCTGGCCTCCCGGCTGGTGTCCTGGCAGGGCCACCGCGACTACTGGCGGGCCGACGACAAGGACCGGCCGTACTTCCACCCGTCCGACGCCGGGCTCCCGGTCGTCGCGCTGCTCACCTACGCGGGCATCGCCGACGGCCGCGCCAAGGAACAGGCGCTCGACGCCGTCCGCCGGTCGATGCGGTGGGAACTCGCGGTCACCGCCGAGGTGCGCAACCCGTTCGGGTACGCGCGGCAGCTCGTCCAGGACGCCGACGGCAACCGCGCCGCCCAGTTCTTCTTCCCGCACAACGTGACACCGCGGACGAAGGACCAGTGGTGGCAGGGCGAGAACGCGCGCATCGCCTCCCTCGCCACGGCGGCGCGCCTGGCCGCGCGGCAGTTCGCCGACGACCGGACGTTCGCGGCGAAGCTGCGCTCGTACGCCGCGGACCAGCTCAACTGGATCCTCGGCGCCAACCCGTACGACGTCTGCATGCTCGACGGTTCCGGGCGCAACAACCCGCAGTACCTGTGGCTCGGGTCCTGGCAGTTCCTCCAGACGCCCGGCGGCATCGTCAACGGGATCACCGGCAAGAACGTCAACGGCAGCGGCATCCTCTGGGACAACGGTTTCGCCCAGACGGGCAAGGACGACGACTGGCGCTGGGGCGAGCAGTGGCTCCCCCACACCAGCTGGTACATGAACGCGGTCGCCCTAGGCTGACCCGCGTCCACCGTCCGCGTCCGGCGGTACCGCTGACCAGGCGGTACCGCCGGATGCCAGCCAGACGCCAGCCGGACGCCAGGCTCGATATCCTATTTTCAATAGAATTCTCATCCGGGTCATTGACGCGCTCGCGCGCCTCTATACAATATTGATGCCGAGGTGGTGAGATGATGCACGGGCAGGTGGTGGTGGGACGCTCGGCCGACCTCGCCGACGGAGAACGGCTGGTCGTCGACGTCGACGGCACCGAGGTCGGCGTCTTCCGCATCGACGGCGCGCTCTACGCCTACGGCAACTACTGCGTCCACGCGGGCGGCCCGGTCTGCCAGGGAATGGTCATCAACCGTGTGACCGAACGGCTCGACGCCGACAAGCGCAGCCTCGGGGACGCGTTCTCCGACGACGTCCACATCGTGTGCCCCTGGCACGGCTACGAGTACGACCTGCGCACCGGCAGGCATCCCGGCGACCCGCGCGTCCGGCTGCGCGGCTACGAGGTCTTCGAGCAGGGCGGTGAGATCGTTGTCGAACTCTGATGGCCAAGCGCCTGCGCCGGCGTCGGCGCAGGCGTCAGCGCAGGCGCCCGAGCTGGCGCGGATCGTCGCGGAGCTGGGC
>JBOHBY010000597.1:0-6375 GCA_050698635.1 Spirillospora sp. | reverse complement strand
GGCCAGCGGAGGTTCGGCCGCGGCTGCGGCAAGCCCGCCGCCGTGCCCGCGCGTTCGCTCGTGTACTGCTTCGACAAGGCCGACACCGCGACCGGGAAGTGGGTCCCGCAGGGCGTCACGACCGTCTCGGACGCGGCCGCGGGCGAACGCTGGGCCGGTGGCGGCAGGCCGATCCTGGTGTCCTGGCACGACAGCGGGCGCGTCCGCCTGACGTTCGTCAACCCCGACCGGCGCACGTACCGGCACGTCCTGCTCGTCTACCCGACGATGAAGGGCGGACGGCCGACCTACTCCGACATCGGCATCCACGCCGGGGGCATCGCCTGGTACGGCAGCACCCTCTACGTGGCCGACACCAGGCACGGCGTCCGCGAGTTCGACATGCGGCAGATCTACGACCTGAGCAGGAGCAGGAACGGGTCCACCGCCCACGCGAACTGGGTCGGCCTGCACGGCGACAAGTACTACGGCCACGGCCACCGCTACGTGATGCCACAGACGGGCAGCCGGCACTTCACCGGCGGCCCGACCGGCGGCAAATGCCGTGGCTCCGGGCCGCTGCGCATGTCCTGGCTGGCGGTCGACCGCACCACGTGGCCGCACGCCCTCATCGCCGGTGAGTTCTGCAAGCCGAAGGCGCCGCAGGGGCGTTTGGTGACGTGGCCGCTGGACGCGCTGTCCCAGCCCGGGGTCGTCCAGGCGAACTGGACCGCCACCCTGCCGGGCGACAGAATCCAGGGCGGCCTCAGGACGCACGGCCGCTGGTGGTTCACCCAAGGCCACGGCAAGAAGCGCGGACAGCTCCTCATGACGTCCCGCGACGGGTCGAAATGGCGGCGCGTCACCCGCCGCACCATCTCGCACGGCCCCGAGGACCTGTCCTGCTACCGCGGCCAGCACCGCATCTGGACGATCGCCGAACACGCCAACCAGCGAGCCCTGTGGGGCTTCAAGGCCGACGCGTGTAGCTGACCGCCACAAGACCGGGCCGGCGCGACGACCTCCTCGCGCCGGCCCTTTTCTCACGCGTTCACGCTCGTGCGGGGCCGCTCCGCGACGGCCGCGGCCGTCCGCTCACGGCTCTGGCCGAGGACCACGGCACCCAGCGCCAGCGTCCCGAGGACGGCCCCGATCCAGGCCGTGGACGCCAGACCGGCTCCCGCGTCGATCGCGAGGCCGCCGAGCCACGGGCCCGCGGTGATGCCGACGTTGAACGCGACGACGTTCCCCGCCGCGACCAGCGTCGCCGAGCCGTCCACCATGCCGAACGCCTTGGAGTTGAGCGTGGGGTTCGTCCCGAACCCGACCAGGCCGAGCAGGAACACCAGCACCACCGCGGGCACGGCCGACCCGGCGGTCAGGGCCAGCGCCACAGACACCAGGACGAGCCCGCCGAACCCGGCGTACAGGGTCGGCAGGCCGCGCGTGTCGGCCGTCCGGCCACCGGTGACGATGCCGATGAGCGCACCCGTTCCGTAGAGGGCGAGCACCGCCGGGACCCACGCCTCCGCGATACGGGTCGTCTCCTCCAGCAGCGCACCCAGATAGCTGAACGTGACCATGAGCCCGCTCGTCGCGAGGGCGATCGTTCCGTAGTGCAGCCACAGCCGGGGGAGCGCCACCGCGCGCAACTCGGCCCGCATCCGGGGGACGTCGCCCGCCGAGCGTCCGGCGGGGATCGTCGCCGCCACCCCGGCCATCGCGGCCACCGACATCGCGGCGACCGTCCAGAACGCCGCCCGCCAGCCGAGATGCTGCCCGATGACCGTCCCGGCCGGGAGGCCCACGATCGCCGCGACCGTGAGCCCACCGGCGACGATCCCCATCGCCCTCCCGCGCGCGTTCGCCGGGACGAGCCCGATCGCCGTCGCCGCCGCCACCGCCCAGAACCCGGCATAGGCGAACGCGCCCACCACCCGCGTCGCGAACAGCACCCAGTAGTCGGACGTCAGCGCGCCGACCGCGTGGGCCAGGGCGAACGC
Source organism: Spirillospora sp. (assembly GCA_050698635.1). Classification (GTDB taxonomy): domain Bacteria; phylum Actinomycetota; class Actinomycetes; order Streptosporangiales; family Streptosporangiaceae; genus Spirillospora. The sequence continues at coordinate 4,393 of JBOHBY010000597.1, read as the reverse complement.
GGCGAGGAACGCCAGCAGCGCCCGCCGGTGCGGCCAGCGCCGCGTGAGGATGGCCAGCACCGGCGCCCCGGCCAGCATCCCGATCGCGAACGCCGAGATCAGCAGTCCCGCGTCCGGGACGGACACGCCGAGGTCGTCCGCCATGCCGGGCACCAGTCCCGCCAGCATCAGCTCCGACGTCCCCTGCGCGAAGATCGCCATCCCCAGCACATAGACGGCCAGTGGCATCGGTGTCGCCTCTCTGTATTGGACGGTTCAGTTCAAAATCAGGTTGTGAAAAAGGACGGGCGTGTCGCCCGTCCGCTGCGTCAGATGGCGTCCATGGCCGTGTCGGCGATCGCGGCCAGCGTGCGCCGGTCGGTGCCGCCACGGGCCACGACCTGCATGCCGCTCACCGTCGACACGACGAAGTGCGCCAGCGCCCGCGCGTCCTTGCCCGCGTCGATCTCCCCGGCGCGCATCCCCTCCCCGATGGCGGCGGTCAGCGCGGACAGCCGCCGCCGCTCGTCCCGCTCAAGCCGCTCGGCGATCACCGCGTCGCGCGGCGCCAGCTCCACCATCGTGTTGACGACCAGGCACCCGACCGGATCATCGGACCCGGTGTCGACGGCCCAGCCCAGGATCGTCCGCAGCCGCTCCCGCACCGGACGTCCGGTGTCCTCCAGCACCTCGATCATCTTGGCCGTGTTGATCTCCATGTACCGGACGAGCGCCTTCTCGAACAGGTCGTGCTTGCTCCTGAACGTGTTGTAGATGCTGCTGCGCCCGATGCCGGTGGCCTCGCACAACTCCTGCGTGGAGGTCGCCTCGTACCCGTCGGTCCAGAAGGCCCGCATGGCGGCCTCGACCGCCCGCCCCTCCTCGAACTTCCTCGGCCGCGCCATACCACCCACCGTAACACGTTATGGACCGCCCGATCCAATATGGCTTGTCAAGGGCCGATGAGCCGGATCCGCCGATGGTCGTCGCCACGGGCCAGCACGCCGTGCCCCTGCTGGATCGAGCCGTGGAGCGCGGCGGGCACACCCCACGTCCGCGCCGTCCGTCCGATCCCGTTCCCCGTCAGCAGGAGCGCGGCATTGAGCTCACGCAACCTCGCGACCACCCGGTTGTGCGCCTCACCACGCCGATCACGATGAGACACCACGAGATGCAGACCGGACGGGCTCGATGCGAGCTGGCCGAGCAGCGGCCCGAACACGTCCCGCGGCACCGTGTGATTCGCCGCGAACACATGGCACTCGCGGCCACGCCTGGCATAGGCGGCGGCCTCGTCGACGAGCGAGGCGATCTCGTCCCCGTCGTCGGAATAGCGGACGCCGAACCGCGCCGCGAATTCCGGGTGGGACATCGCCGGAGGCCGCTGCTCGTCCAGGAAGTAGAGACGCCGGTTCGCGGCGTCCGGGGCGGAACCACTCTCGGCGACCTGCCGGATGAGCGTGCGGATCAGCGCCGTTTTCCCCGTACCGGCCGGACCGCTGATCAGCAGATGCCGGTCGGTCGCGAAATCCAGATGGACGGGCTCACCCGCCTCGCCGGTGCCGAGCAATATCCGGACTTCCGGCGCCAAAGCCCGCGCCTCGTCGAAATCCACGATCGTCCGGAACCGATCGGCGAGGCTCGGGTTGGTTCGACGGAGCGCGTACACATCATCCGCATTTCCGCAGACGACAACGGCCGGATTGTCACCGTACGCGTCCATCATCGCCGCCAGGCTGGCGTAGAACTTGCTCTGGAATATGCTGGATTGGGCCTGGATCGCGTTCAGGCGGAAGAGCCACACGTCGCCGCGGCCTTCAGGGAAGAACGCGGGCCAGGTCGAATCCCATTGGTCGATGTGAAGGTCCACGAGACCGCGCGGGTCCACTTCACGGACCTCGCCGCTGGACAGGACACCCTGGCCGTGGAGCATCTGCCCGTACCTGTGCGCGGCCCTCGCCATCTGGGGCCAGTCCGAGCCCTTGAAGACCAGGTGGTGGGGGCCTTCGGGGCCTTCCCCGTGGAGCATGTCCATGACCGACTCGTCCTCGCCCTGTTGGCCGGGCGTGGGGCGGTGCGGCTCGGATGTGGTCTGCTCCAGCTGGTTTCGTGCTCGTTCAACAAAGTCGTCGATAGCGGCTTGAGACGGCTCGTCAGCGATGGTGAAGGGGCGGGGGGTGCCGCCTTCTGCCAGCAGATAGGCCGTCCGGTCGTCGGGGAACGGGAGGGTCGGCCGTCCGAGGACGCGTCGCAGCTCGGCGGGCGGCAGGCGGCTCGCCACGATCCGCCAGCCGAGGAGCGGCAGGAAACGGTTCCAGATCGTGGTGTCCTCGACCGTGGTCGAGGCGAGCAGCAACTGTACGTTGCGGGCCCGGCCCCCCGGGGCGAGGGAGATCAGCGTCTCGCCGAAATCGCGCCTGCCGGACGGGAACGTCAGCGACAGATCCGCCACCACCAGCAGTCGTGGCCAGGTCCGCGCGTTGCCCCGGCCGCCGTCCACCTGCCTGAGCTGCATGATGACCCGATCAAGGACGTCCCGCCGTCCGAGCAACTCGTGGTCGGAGACGATGACATGCGGCAGGTCGATGGGCTCCCCGAGGGGGTGCTCGCCCAGCCCCGCGAAGACGAGTCCGAGGTCCGAGGGGGAGTAGCTCGCGGCGACCGCGAGAGTGATCGCGCGAAGGACGCGTTGCCGTGCCTCGGTCTCTCCCACGACCAGCCCGTGCGGAATGCCCGACGAAAGGTCGAGCGGGTGAAGACCGGCGACGTTTCCGGCGGCGTCGTGGCCGATGACCGGATTCCGGGGAGTGAAATCGGGAAGCGCCCATCTCTCCTTGAACGTGTCGTTGGGCCCGCCGCCGTTCAGGCTCAGAACGTCGCGCTCGGAGACCTCCGGAACCGGAGCCATTGCCCTGCTCATCTCTTCGACAATGTGCTCGCCGGCCGTGTTCGATACGTGTGCGGGAAGGAAGTCGTGGACGCCCTCTCCGATGATGTGGAGTGACGCGGTGCCGCCGTCCTGTCCACTGGAGGCGGTGATCCGCCACCAGACGGAATCGGTGAGCCGAGTTGGCCAGCGCCGATCCTCCGGCGAACAGAACACGAACTCCATGCCCAGGGCCGGTCCCTTTTCGCAGAGCTGGACGATGGCTTCGCTCAGGTGTTCTGGTGCCTCCTGCGAGCCGAGCACGGAGCCGTCGAGGATGATGATCAAGGCGGGAAGCGGTTCGAGACGGCGTCCGCCGGCGAGAGCCGACTGGTAATCGAACCAGGTTGGTGTCTTCGCGCTCCGCAGGATCGCTTCGCGGCGTCGTCGCTCGGTTTCGAGAAGGGCCGGGAGCCGGGCCAGGACCAGAGACCCCGCCCTCATCCGGAGCGCATCAGGCGCAGCGTGAGGCAAGTCGTCCAGGCCGACGGCGACGCCGTAGTACACGAAGGTCACGATGTCCGGCGAGTGGCTGAGGGCGAGGCTGAACAGGAGGGTCCGTATGAGTTCCCTGCGGGTGGCCCGGGGACCGACGATCTCTCCATGCGGTCTGTCGGGGTCGCCGAAAGGCGTCAGCCATAGGGGGGCGCCGCCGTCCGCGACGCCGAGCGCAGTGGGGTGCGGGCCGCGTTGCCACTCCTCGTCGAGGAGTTCGCCGACCGGGGTGCCGAGGAGGTCGAGGAGGTCGGGGGCGGCGAGGGGTGGCGGAGTAGGGGTGAGGTGAGTGCGGGTTTGGGGGGTGAGGAGGGCGAAGTGGTCGGTGTCGGCGGTGAGGGTGACGGGGCCGCCTTCGGTGGGCAGGAGGGCGCGGAACCGGTCGGCGGACGTTCCCACGCGGCGTTCGATCTCGGCGGAGACGGCTTCGAGGACGCGGCGGGTGTGCTGGGCCTCGGGGCGGGGGAGCGTGTCGAGAAGGGCCTCGCGGGCGCCGGGGACGAACTCGTAGCGGACGCCGCCCGCCGGGCGCAGGAGGCCGCTGAGCAGGACTTCGGCGAGCTGTCCCGGGCCTGAGCCGCCGAGGATGCGGTGCTGGATGAGGCGCATCACCGGCAGGGACGGGACGGAGACCGCGACGTGGGCGGCGAGTTCGGCGGCGTCCGGGGACGCGGTGGAGAGGAAGCGGCGGACGCGTTCGCCGATCGGCAGTTCGCGTTCGCGGTGGAGCGGGGCCGTCCCGGAAGGGCGGGACGGGAACGTCGCGACGGCGGTGGGCTGCGGGCCGGAGGAGCCGGAGACGAGCCGCGCCCACGCGCCGAACCAGCGGGGCGCCAGTTCCAGGACGGGGACGGCGATGCCCGGCCCGGCGGCGCCGTCGTAGGGGGTGAAGCGCAGGTCGGTGTTCGGCGCGGCCGGGCGGGGCAGGTAGGCGAGCCCGGGGGTGGCGGGGGCGGCGGTGCGGCGCCAGAGGCGTTCGGCGAGGGGCTGGAG
>JBOHBY010000596.1:0-1995 GCA_050698635.1 Spirillospora sp. | reverse complement strand
CGCCGCCTCGTCCTGACGCCTTCGTGGCTCCGGGCCCGTGCGCGATCCCCGTGACCGTGCGACGATCGCATGGTCACGGGGAGGGGGCCGATGTGGAAACGGCGAGAGACGTTCTCACGGCGCTGGCACGGCGCTACGCGTTCGGGGACCTGGAGGCGCTGATCGCGCAGGGGACGCTCGTCCCGGACGCGCACGCCGCCGACGTCGCCGCCCTGTGCGCGTTCGGGCAGCGCGTCCTCGACCTCGACGCCGAGGACTTCGGCATGCCCGAGGAGGTCGGCGACGTCCCACGCGACCTGCTCGACCGGGCCCGCGCCAGCCGGATGCCGCAGGCGCCGCGGGAACATCCGCGCGGGGCCCTGGCCAGCCTCCGGCCCGCCTACAGCCTCCTGCTGGAGGTCGTCGCGATCCGCTGGCACCGGCGCGACATGGCGGCACTGGTCGCGGCCGTCCACATCGCGGGCGAGTACCTGCCGATGCTGGCGTGGGAGCCCGTCCTCGGCCACGCGGGCGACCCGGCCCTCATCGGGGCGTCGGTGGAGGGCGCGGGCAGCCGGTTCGGGGTCCCGGTCGACCCCGGCAAGCCGCGGATGTGCGAGCACACCCGTCCGGAACGGTCCGCCTGCGAGCGGACGCTCCGCGTGTCCAAGGAGCCGCCGTCCGGCTGGCGCGCCTACCTCGACCGCCAGCACAGCCAGGTCGCGTCGGCGCTCGGCGACTGCGCGGCCCGCTGCCGTACCCCGTGCACGGTCATGACCCGGCTGGACGATCTCGTCCGCGCCGAGCTCACCGAACGCTGCAAGCTCGCCGCCGACTTCACCGACGGCGCGCTCGTCAAGCTCCGGCACGCCGCGCCGGTCGGGCACGGCTTCGGCGTCCCGTCCCCGGACGAGGTGCAGAAGGCGTGGGCCCGTGCCCGCAAATCGCTGTCGCACCAGCCGCTGGGCAAGGCGGCCCTCGCGGGCGCCGACGACGACGCCTACCCGCTGCCCGGCCTGCCCGCGCTGTTCTCCGCGATCGCGGCGGCCGACCTGCGTCCCGACACGCTCCTGCACGACGTGACGAAGCGCATCACATCGACCCTCGCCTGAACAGCCGCAACCCCTCGCGCCCGGCGCGGAGGTCGTCCAGCGACACGGGAACGCCTTCGGCGTCACCAAGCGGAACCCGCCAGTTGGGGTACTCGTCGACCGTGCCCGGCTGGTTCTGGGTACGGCGTTCGCCGACGGCGTCGGCGAGGGACACGCCGACGAGCCGGGCCGGGGTCAGGGTCAGGAAGTCGTGCAAGGCCGTCACGATCTCCTCGTCGTATTCGGAAGAGCCCGCTTCCAGCGCCCGCATGACCTGATCGGGCGGGATATCGAGGAGCTCCTCGGCGTGCAGCAGCGCCAGCCAGCCGGACAACTGGCGGCGATGGTCGGCCTCCTCGTCCGCGCGGGAGTGGGCGAGCAGGCCGAGACGGTCGCGGAGCCCGATGTGGTCGCCGTGGACGAACCCGGTGATCGGCGGCATGTCGTGCGTCCCGACCGTGGCGAGGGACAGTTCGCGCCACCGCTTCGCGGGCTTGGGCCGTCCGTCCGCGTCGCGCTCGAACCAGAGGAGGGACGTCCCGAGGACGCCGCGTTCCGCCAGCGCCTCCCTGACCCCGGGTTCCACGGTGCCGAGATCCTCGCCCACAACCACGCCACCGAAACGCTCCGCCTCCCAGGTCAGGCAGGCCAGCAGAGCATCGCGGTCGTACCGGACATAGGTGCCCTCAGCCGGGGACGCGCCCTCCGGAATCCACCAGAGGCGCGACACCTGCATCGCGTGATCGAGCCGGATACCGCCGCCGTGCCGCAGCGCGGACGCCGCCATCTCCCGGAACGGCCGGTACTCCTCGGCCGCGGAGTCGCGCAGCCGCCACGGCTGGAGCCCCCAGTCCTGGCCGCGCTGGTTGAACTCGTCCGGCGGCGCCCCGACGCTGACGCCGTGCGCGAGCGAGCCGCCGAACAC
>JBOHBY010000595.1:0-1525 GCA_050698635.1 Spirillospora sp. | reverse complement strand
GTCCTGGCGTCCGACGATGACGCCCGTGGTGCCGACCCTGGACAGCGCGACCGTCTCCCACCACTCCTCCGGGTCGACGGCGTGCTCCCAGGAGATCCTTTCGACGGTGACCTGGCCGAACCCGGCCGCCGCGACCAGTTCCCGGAACGCCTCCGTCTCGCCGTACTCCATGAACGGCGAATCGGGAATGTCGTCGGGCACCGGCACACCGGCCTCGTCGATCGCCTCCCAGACGACCCTGAGGGCCCCGACGCCGGGCATCTCCCAGCAGCTCAGCGCCAGCCGCCCGCCCGGCCGCAGCACGCGCCGCAGTTCCGCGATCACCACATCGGGCGCGCCCACATGGTTGATCACGAAGTTCCCGGCGACGGCGTCGAACGTCGCGTCGCCGAACGGCACCTCGGGCAGCACGGCGACGTGCACGTCCAGGCCGGGGACGTTCCGGCGCGCCGTCTCGGCCATGTCGGGCGCGGCGTCCATCGCCGACACCTCCGCCCCCCGCCGGGTCGCCTCCCGCGACACGAACCCGGGGCCCGTCCCGACGTCGAGGAACCGCGTCCCGGCGGTGACTCCGGCCGCGTCCAGCAGCGGCCCGGCGAAGTGACGGGTGAGCCGGGCGAACCCCCGCTCGTAGGCGGGCGCGCGCCCGCTCCACAGCTCCCGCTCATAGTGATCGAAATCCACAGCCACCCGGGCATCCTACGTCAGTGCACGTCAACGTCCCCGAACCATCTCCCGGAGCCCGGCGTCTACGACTTGTGCAAACCCCCTATCACTGCCCGGAGTTGCTCATGCACAAGAAGATCGCGATTCCGCTGGCGCTGGCCGCCCTTCTCTTCGGCACCGTGGCGTGCGACGGCGACGGCGACGGCGAGAAGTCGGCCAAGGGACCCTCGTCACCCCAGGCGTCGACCACGCCCACGACACCGGCGGCGCCGCCCGCCGCGACCCCGACGACCAGCGCCCCCGCGACGCCCCGGGCCGAACCGTCCGACCCGAAGGTCACCAACAGCCGGACGATCGTGATGATCGACCCGGACGGCAAGAGCTACACGTACACGAAGATGGCCCAGATGGCCGCGGGCATGCGCATGACCTTCGGTGACAACCCGCCGTCAGGTTTCTGCGCCAAGTCCTACGAGAAGGGTCTGAGCGGAGGCGGCAAGTTCCCCGCCGGACGCGACGCCTTTGTGGCCGCCTGCCAGGAGGGCTGGACGAAAACCGAGAAATGGTGGCGTAACCGCACCGCCGGCCCCCGCTGACGCAGGGGACTACGCGTGGTCGTCGCGGATGGAGCCGAGCCAGGCGGCGGCTTCGGTGAAGTCGTTGTCGTGGGTGCCGCGGCGGATCTCGGCGCGGATCTGGTCGGCGCGCGGGTAGGAGCCGACGAAGCGGACGTCGGAGCAGACACGGCGCAGGCCCATCAGGGCCTCGCCGACGCGGGCGTCGGAGACGTGGCCCTCCAGGTCCATCCAGAACAGGTAGGAGCCGAGGCCGGCGCCGGTGGGGCGGGACTGGATGAGGG
>JBOHBY010000594.1:0-3818 GCA_050698635.1 Spirillospora sp. | reverse complement strand
GCTCGACGCGGAGCGCCGCCACGGCGACCCGCGGCACCGGTCGGCTGCCGCGGCCGACCTCGTCCGGACGCTGGCGGGCATCCCGGCGGACGTGGGACGCGCCGCCATCAGGCACGCCTGCGGCCTGCCCGCACACCCCGCCGGACCCGCGATCACGGCCTGGCTGGCGGACAACGCGGCGTCCGCCGTGCCTCCGGTCGAAGGCCCCCTCGCGACGGTCGACCTCAGCGCGTCGTCGGAGATCTTCGACGGCACCGACCCCCGCGACCACGACGCGCTGCGCGTCGCCGCCGGGGCGGAGATCCTCCGGCGCCGTCCGGGCGTGCCGGTCGGACGGTACGCCGAGCCGCGCTTCCTGGCCCCGCGCCGCCGCCGCGGTTCCGGGCCGGACGAGCCCGCCAACGTCCATCTCGGCGTCGACCTGTTCGCGGGGGCGGGCACGCCCGTCCGCGCTCCTCTGCCCGGCCGGGTCGAGGCGGTGGGCGCCGCCGGAGTCGATCTTGTGCTGCTGCACGAGCCGTCCGAGGGCGTCCGGTTCCGCACGCTCTACACGGGCGTGGCGGACGCACCGGCCGTGGGCGCCGAGATCGCGGCGGGCGGGCAGATCGGGCGGATCGCGCCGAGCACTGACGGCCTTCCTCCACACGTCCGCGTCCAGGTGAGCGCCGTGCCGCTCGGCACCGGATGGGACGCCGTGCCCTCCGCCGTCACCGACTCGGAGTCGGCGATGTGGCAGGGCCTGTTCCCCGACCCGACGCCGCTGCTCGGCGCCCAGAACGCGGTCACCCGGTGGACGTCCGTGATCGGCAAGTCGCTGGCGGGCCGCCGCGCGCACCTGCCCGACAGCCACCCGATGTACTTCAAGCGGCCGATCGCGATGGCCAGGGCCCGCGACTGCGACATCTACGACGAGGAGGGCCGCTCCTACCTGGACGCCCTCAACAACGTCACCCTCACCGGGCACAGCCATCCGCGCCTCGTGGAGGTCGCATCACGCCAGCTCGGCCGCCTGAACACCAACACCAGGTTCGTGTACGACTCGCTCACCGAGTACGCCGAGCGGCTCACCGCGACGCTGCCGGACGGCCTGGACGTCGTCTACTTCGTCAACTCCGGCAGCGAGGCGAACGACCTGGCGCTGCGCATGTCCCGCTACCTGACGAAGCGGGACGACGTCGTCATCATCGACGACGCGTACCACGGCTACACCTCGGTCGTGTCCGACGTGAGCCCGTCGCGCTACAAGCACTACGGCAAGCCGGACACCACGCACCCGACCCCGAACCCCGACCGGTACCGGGGCGCGTACGGCTACGACGACCCGGACGCCGGGGCCAAGTACGCCCGGCACGTGATCGACACGTTCGACCGGCTCGCCGCCGAGGGCCGCGCGCCCGCCGCGTACCTGTTCGAGGCGCTGCTGGCGGGCGGCGGCCAGGTGGTGCTGCCGCCCGGCTACCTCGCGCCGATCTTCGCGGCGGCCCGCGAGCGCGGCGTGCTGACGATCGCCGACGAGGTGCAGGTCGGGTTCGGACGGCTCGGCGAGGCGTTCTGGGGCTTCCAGACGCAGGGCCCGGACGTCGTCCCCGACTTCGTCACGCTGGGCAAGGCCATGGGCAACGGCTACCCGGTCGCGGCCATGGTCACCACCCGGGAGATCTCGCGGGGGTTCGACCCGACCGGACGGTTCTTCTCGACCTACGGCGGCAACCCGGTCGCCTGCGCGGTCGGCCTGGAGCTGCTGAAGATCGTCGAGGACGAGGGCCTCCAGCACAACGCGCTGGTCGTCGGCCAGTACCTGCGCGACCGCCTGGCCGGGCTCGCCGACAGGCACCCGCTCGTCGGGGACGTGCGCGGCCAGGGCTTCTACAGCGGGGTCGAGTTCGTCCTCGACCGCGAGACGAAGGAACCGGCCTCGGAGGAGACGCTGATCATCTGCGAGCGGCTCAAGGACGAGGGCGTCCTCGTCTACCCGACGGGCCCGGCCTGGAACATCCTCAAGCTCAAACCGCCGCTGACGTTCACCAGGGCGGACGCCGACGAGTTCACCGACACGCTGGACGACATTCTCGAAAAGGGCTGGTGACATGGCTGAAAACGTGGACAGGGTGCTGCTCGGCGGCAAGGTCCTCACCGTCGACGCCGGGTTCACCGTCGAATCCGCCGTCGCGGTCGCCGGGGACCGGATCGTGGCCGTCGGCGACGACGACCACGTCCGGGAGTTCGCGGGCCCCTCGACCGAGGTGATCGACCTCGCCGGTCAGACGGTGCTTCCCGGGATCAACGACGCGCACCTGCACCTCGCGCTCTTCGGCCTGTCAGGCCCGCCGTACTCGGTCGACCTGAACGACATCGACACGCTCGGCGCGCTGAACGAGGCGCTCGCCGACGGACCGCCGGGACCGGGCGGCAGCCGGTGGCTGATCGGCGAAGGCTGGCGGGAGGCGAACATCCCCGAGTTCGACGCCGCCGTCCCCGGCCCGCACCGCTCCCTCATCGACGGGGTGACCGGGGACCGGCCGGCCGTGCTGCACCACGCCTCCCGGCACTCGGTGCTCGTCAACACCGCCGCGCTGAAGATCGTCGGGATCACCCGCGACACCCCGGACCCGGCGGGCGGGCAGATCGTCCGCGGGCCGGACGGCGAGCCCACCGGGCTGCTGCTCGAAGGCGCGAAGGGCCTGATCACCGAGCATGTCCCCGACCACTCCGAGAAGGAGCGGCTGGAGGCCATCGAGGTCGCGATGCGCAAGCTCAACGCGCTCGGCATCACCAGCGTCACCGACCCGATCGTCTGGCCCGAACTGCTGCGCGACTACACCACCCTGCGCAGGGACGGGCGGATGACCGTCCGGGTGAACACGCTGATGCACTGGGACTGGCCGTCCCCTGCCAGCTCGTCCGAACGCCTGGAGAAGGCGCTCGGCTACGCGGGCCTGTCGACCGGGCTAGGCGACGACTGGCTCCGGATCGGCGGCGCCAAGCTGTTCGCCGACGGCGTCCCGACGCAGTGCACGGCGTGGCTGCACGACCCGTACCCGTCCGGTGACCACGGCCACCTCATCACCCCGGGCGACGACGACGACGCCCGGTACGAGGAACTCCTGCGCATGATCGAGCTGGCGCACCGGAACCGGCTCCAGGTGCAGGTCCACGTCACCGGCGACCGCGCGGCCGACGCCGCCGCCGACGGCATCATCCGCGCGCTCAAGGCCGACCCGTGGCCCGAGGCCCGGCACGTCCTCCTGCACGGCACGCTCCTGTCGGAGGACTCCTACGCCCGCCTCGCCGAACACGACATCAGCGTCGTGACCAGCTCGCTGATGAAGTCGCACAGCGGCGCGTCGATGGCGCGCGTGATCGGCACCGAGCGGTGGTCGCGGGCGTTCCCGGCCGGCGCGCTGCTCGCCGCCGGAGTGCACGTCGCCGACAGCTCCGACGCGCCCGTCTGCGTCCCCGACTGGCGGCGCGGCATCGCCACGTTCGCCGGGGCCGAGCCGGGACCGTTCTCGGACGTCCCGCCCGACCTGCGCCTCACCCGCGAGCAGGCGATCCGGCTGTGGACGACTGCGGGCGCCTACATCGAGAACGCCGAGGACCGGAAGGGCACCATCACCCCGGGCAGCCTCGCCGACCTCGTCGTTCTGGACGGCGACATCCTCACCGCCGACGACACCGCGTTGCAGCAGATGACGCCCACCCTCACGCTCGTGGGCGGACGCGTCGTCCACTCCGCGTAAACCGCCTGACCCACTCCTCACGCTCGGGCCGTACTGACGGGTGAGACCCGAGCGTGAGGAGCGCCATGAGCCATCCAC
>JBOHBY010000593.1:0-2769 GCA_050698635.1 Spirillospora sp. | reverse complement strand
CGGCTGCGACGTGCCGGGACGCACCGCCCACGGCCCGCCGGGCGACCGGACGCAGATCACGTCGATCAGGTATCCGGGCTCCAGGCGCGGATGCCTGACCAGGACCCGTTCGAGGGCGCTCGGCGGGATGACCACCCGGGTGCGTCCTCGGTGCGGGCCCATGTCGACGTCCACGGCGTCCTTTCCGCACGCGAGGATCGTCCCGGCGACACGGCAGATGTCGACCCAGACGCGGTCGGCGCTGAACACGCTCGGTGAGGTGTGCGCGCCCGGTTCCGCCGGAGACGGACCCTCCGGGTCGTCGGTGCGCGGGCCGGTGTCCTTCGCGCGGACGATCACGTTGCGGCCCGGACGGAGCGCGGCGAGGCCCCCGCGCCCGCCGTGCCAGACCGGTGTCGCCTCGCTCATCGCGAAGCGCGCCTCCCCCTCGGCGGTGCCCACGATGAGCAGGTGCGGGCTGGCGTCCAGCACGATCCCGGAGACCGCCTCCACCGGACGCTCCGCGCGTTCCGGGAGACCCTCCCCCGGGAGCGTTCCGAGGACGGCGGCGCGCAGCCGGCGGCGGCTCGCTCCACGGCGTGGGGGTGGCGGCATCGCGGCGCTCCGCATCAAATCATCACACTCGGCCACTGCTGTTAGGACAGTGAGTCAAGGGTCACGCGCGGTGACTCGCGCTGTCGACGGATTTGTCGCGATAAGTCAGCCGGTGGAGGATGTTTGATCTACCTGGGTGGAAGATTATTCTCTGGTTGACCCGGATAAGTAGTTTTTGTAGGCCCGAAATTACGATCGGCGTGCGATCGTCGACCATACCGGGAGTTCGCCGTGGCGGCGGCTCCACAACCCCTGGTCCGGTGGTGACGTGAACGGGACGCGGCACGAGGAGTTCCGCGAGTACGTGGCGGAGCGCGGGACCGTGCTGCTGCGTGCCGCGACCCAGCTGACCAGCGACCGCGCCGAGGCCGAAGATCTCCTCCAGGCCGCGCTCGCCAAGACCTACCTCGCCTGGGACCGCATCGAGGACCCGGCCGCCGTGGACGGCTACGTCCGCCGCGCCATGGTCAACACGCAGATCTCCTGGTGGCGGCGCCGCAAGCTCGACGTCTACCCGACCGACCGGCTCCCCGACCGTCCGGTCGACGACCACACCGGCCGCAGCGAGATGCGCGACGTGCTCGGCCGTGCCCTGCGCCGCCTCCCCGAACGGCAGCGCCTGGCCGTCATGCTCCGCTACTACGAGGACATGTCCGAACGGGAGATCGCCGAAGTGCTCGGCGTCAGCGTCGGGACGGTCAAGTCCACCGTCTCCCGCGCCATGGCCAAACTCCGCGACGACGACGCCCTCGACGACCAGCGCTGATCCGAGCGCGCCGCGCGTTGCCCGTCGCCCCGTCCGCCCATGACCGCCCATGATCGCCTTTCGGCGGCTTTTCTTTTTGCGTCGGTCATCCAGCGACCACCCGGAGACGAATCTCGGGTGGTCGTCGCGGTCGTGTGGGCCGCGATCCCGGTGGTGCGACCACCGGGGAAGGAAAGGAAAAGGGATCGATGAAGAACACATGTGTGTCGCGGGTGGGCAGGCGGACGATGGTGGGATCGCTGGCCGTCGTGGCCGCCGCGACGGCGCTGGTGGGCACCGCGTCCAGCGCCTCGGCCACCCCGACGGGCTGCACCGCGGTCGCCATCGACTACCGCAACGCGCAGAGCCAGTGCACGGGCGGTACCGGAGAGCACCGCGTGATCATGCGGCAGCGGCACTTCGACCCGAACATCGGTGAGGTCGACTGCGTGGGGCCGTGGGTGCCGGTGGGGGCCGTCTCGCACGTGCTCTGCGGCGTTCACCAGGTCGTCTCCGTCAGGGTCGAGACCTGGTAGGCCATCGGCGGCATGATCACGGAGGGAAGCCGCATCTCACCCGGGGTCACCATAATGGCGACTTCGGCACATCATGTGGTGCGGATGGGGTTCACGGGTGTATGCAAGGTGGGCTGAATGTCCGGACGATCCCCATGGGGACGGACGCCTCTTGCCGGTTTCCGGGAGCGTGAATGCCCAGGTTGTCCCCCACCGTGCACACGGCTGACCGAACGCTGGTCAAGGGACTGAACGATGGCGACGAGGCCGCACTCGCCGTACTCTATGACGAGTACGGTGAGCGCCTTTATGACTACTCTCTGTCAATGTCCGGTGATGAGAAGGTCGCGGCCGACATCGTCCACGACACGTTCATCGACGCCGGGCGCCGCGCCCCCCGGATGCGCGACCACCTGCACCTGAGCTCGTGGCTGTACGGGGCGGCCCGGCGCCGCTGCATCCGGCGGGGCCGGGCGAAGAATCTCTACTGGGACCGGGACGCCGACTTCTCCGACATCCCGTTCCTCGGCCGGGGCGAGCCGGACGACCCCGTCCCCGACTGGCCGCCGCTGGACGAGCTGCACGGCCTCCTGCGCGCCTGCCTGGCCCGGCTGGCGCCCGTCGAGCAGGAGGTCATGCTGCTGGCGTTCCGGCACGGGCTGCGTCCGACGCGGCTGGGCGCGGCGCTCGGCATGTCCCCGCGCCGCGCCGCCATGCGGGTCCGCAGGGCGCGGACGGACCTGGAGACCGCGCTCCAGAAGGAGATCAACCGCGCCAACCGCGCCTGCGCCGCGGCCGCCGCCACGCCCCCCGCGGACGCGTCAGAACCACCGGAGGCGGCGAACCCCGCTGACGCGCCGGATGCGCCGGATGCTTCGGTCGGGGGAGGCGAGGCGCGTCCCGCCGGGGTCGCCG
>JBOHBY010000592.1:0-1777 GCA_050698635.1 Spirillospora sp. | reverse complement strand
GTCGGGGCACGCGCGGTCGAGCTCGTCGCGGGTCGGCAGGCGCCGCTCGGCGATGTCCTCGATCTCCCACCCGTCGGCGGAGACGATCCACGGCGCGTCGGGGTGGGCGTCGGCCCAGGCGCGGGTCGCAGCGACGACGCCCTCGACGCTGCGCTGGCCCGCCAGGTCGAGGAGCACGTGCGCGAGCCCGCTCCACAGCAGGTGCATGTGCGTGTCGATGAGCCCCGGCAGGACGGTCGCGTCCCCCAGGTCGAGCACGGGCGCGTGCTCACCGACCGCGGAGCGGGCCTCGTCGAGCGAGCCCGCCGCGACGACGCGCGAGCCGCGGACGGCCAGCGCCGCGGCGCGCGGACGCGCCGCGTCCATGGTGATGACCGACGCGGCCCGGACGATGTAATCGCCATCATGATTCATCATAACGATTGTAGGTTATCAGCGAATCTCAAACCGGGACACCGTTGACGATTACATCCTAATGATGATAATCGTTCTGGTCATAACAGGCGATATACGCCGGGTACCGCCCAAAGGAGTGAGGCCATGATGAGAACGATCCGGCGGCGCCGGGTCCGGGTGGCCGTCGCGGCGCTCGTGACCGGACTGGCCGCCGCGGCCTGCGGCGGCGGGGGCACCTCGGCCGCCAAGACCGACGCCGAGGGCGTGACCACGGTCAAGGTCGGGCTGATCCCGATCACCGACGTCGCGCCGCTGTACCTGGGCGTCAAGAAGGGCTTCTTCGCCGAGCAGAAGCTCAAGGTCGAACCGCAGCTGGCCGCGGGCGGCGCGGCGATCGTGCCCGCCGTCGTCAGCGGGAGCAACCAGTTCGGCTTCTCCAACAACGTGTCGCTGATCGTCGCCAAGAGCAAGGGCGTGCCGCTGCACGCCATCACGCCGGGCGTCGGCATCGCCCCCGGCAACGACGAGGCCTGCCAGGTGCTGGTCCCCAAGGACAGCTCCATCCGCGGCATCAAGGACCTGTCCGGCAAGACGCTGGCGGTCAACACCCTCAACAACATCGGGGACGTCACGATCCGCTCCGCGCTGGAGAAGGGCGGTGTCGACCCGAGCTCGGTCAAGTTCACCGAGCTCGGCTTCCCGGACATGGTCACCGCCGTCACCACGGACCGCATCGACGCGGCCTGGGAGTGCGAGCCGTTCGTCACCGCGCTGATGGACCGCGGCGCCAGGTCCATCCTCAACAACTACGCCGAGACCCATCCGAAGCTCGCGGTGGCCTCGTACTTCACGTCCACGGCCTACGCCAAGAGCAACCCGGACGTGGTACGCCGGTTCGACGCGGCCGTCCGCAAGTCGCTGGAGTACGCCAACGCCCACACCGACGAGATCCGCACGGTCCTCCCCGAGTACGCCAAGATCCCCGCCGCCCAGGCGGCCAAGATCAAGATGATCGCCTGGCCGACCGCGTTCGAGCGGGCGTCGATCGAGGAGCTGGTGCGGCTGTCGCAGAAGTACAAGCTCGTCGAGAAGCCGGTCAGCCTGGACGACCTGATCCAGGAGCCCAAAGGCTGACCCTCCGCCCGGCCCGGCGGGGGCCGACGAAGGTGGGCCGGATCCTCCCCGATCCGGCCCACCTTCACGATCCCGGCGTCCGGGACGGTCAGCACGAGGTCGCCCTCGGTGTGGGCCGGGGCCCATCGGATCCAGGTCCACGTCCACGCCGCCGAGGCCGATCCGCGCGAGCCCGATCAGCCCGATCAGCCCGATCGCCGCGGTCACCGCCCGTTCGGAGTCAGATGGTGGTGCCGTCCTTCGGGGG
>JBOHBY010000591.1:0-4789 GCA_050698635.1 Spirillospora sp. | reverse complement strand
CCCACGACCGAAGGTTCAACGGCATCACCTCTTGCCGGACCCCGCACCCGCTGCACAGCTTCGAACTGGGGAACCACCGGTCGACCACGACCAGCTCACGGCCGTACCAGGCGGTCTTGTACTCCAGCATGCCGCGCATCGCACGCCAGGAGGCGTCACTGATCGCGCGGGCCAGCGCATGGTTGCGCAGCAGGTTGCCGACGGTGAGGTCCTCGATCACGACCGTTTGATTCTCGCGGACGAGCCGAGTGGTGAGCTTGTGCAGGAAATCCCGCCGCCGGTCGGTGATCCGGGCGTGCACCCTGGCGACCCTGAGCCGGGCCTTGGCCCGGTTCTTCGAACCCCACTCCTTGCGGGCCAGCGCCTGCTGGGCCCTGGCCAGCTTGCGGATGCGCAAAGGCCCGTCCATCTTCGCCAAGGTCAGCGTGCCGTCCCGCCAGCGGAACGCCGAGCGGGTGTACTCGGCCGACCGGCGGGACTTCTTGCGGGACTTGAACGCCGGATACCCGGCGCGCTTGGCGAAGAAGTTCACGAACCCTGTTTGCAGGTGCCGCAGGGCCTGCTGCAACGGGACCGAGGACACCTCGGACAGGAACGCCAACTCCGGCGTCTTCTTCCACGCCGTCAGGAGCGTCGAGGTCTGCGCGTAGGAGACCTTCCGGCCTTCGGCGGTGTAGGCGCGCGAGCGTTCTTCCAGTGCCTTGTTGTAGACCAGGCGGACGCATCCGAAGGTCCGGGTGAGCTCTGCGGCTTGCTCGGGGGTCGGGTAGAAGCGGTACTTGTAGGCCCGCTTCACCGACTGCGCCATGTCACTCATCGTACCCGGACAGTGGCCGAAAGTCGCACACATGTTCGCATCCCTGCGGCACCATGCCACGTTCCTCCGCACGCCTGAAGGCGGGGGCCTCCACGCTTCAAGGAGAAAGATGAAGCTTCGCGCCCTGCTCGACATGCCGGACCTGCGGCTCGACGTCGTCACCGCGGACGACGCCGGGCTGGACCGGCCGATCAGGTGGGTCGTCACCACCGATCTCCTCGACCCGGGCCGCTACCTGCGCGGGCGGGAACTCGTCCTCACCGGGCTCATCTGGCGGACGAGCCCCGCCGACTCCGAGACGTTCGTCCGCGCCCTCGTCGACGCGGGCGTGTCGGGCCTGGCCGCCGGAGACCTCGCGTTCGGCACCACCCCGGACGATCTCGTCGACGCCTGCCGCCGGCACGGGCTCCCACTCTTCACCGTCCCGGAGGACGTGTCGTTCGCGACGGTCACCGAGGAGGTCGTGCGGCGGCTGTCGGGTGCGCGCGCCGCCGATCTGACCGCCGTCCTCGACCGGCACCGCAGGCTCGTCGAGGGGACCGGGCTCGACGCCGTCCTCGACCTGGTCGAACGCGACCTCGGCATGCGCTGCCAGGTCCGCACCGCCACCGGACGCCTCATCGCGGGCACGAGCCGCGAGGATCCCGCCGACCACGCCGCCTTGGCCAGGGCCTTCCTCACCGCCCCGCGCCTGCCGCACCATGACCCAGCCCTCGACGTGTCGGTCTTCGCGGTCGGCGAGGGCGGCGGGTGCCGGGCGGCCGGCTGGTTCATCGCGTGCGCGGGCGACTTCGCCGACTGGCCGGCCGAGCGCGGCGCCATCACCGGCGAACTCGCCGCCATCGTCGCCCTGGAGCGGGCCCGGCTGGACGACCCGCTGAGCGCGCGACGCCGCCGCGCCCAGGAGATCGTGACCGCCGTCGACGCCGGTGCCGTGGACGCCGGGGTCGTCGCCGACCTGGAACGATTCGCCCCGATGGTCGCCGTCGCCGCCTCCGGCGGGGACGGCATTGAGCCGGAGGACGTCCGCACCATCCTCGCCGAGATCCTCATGGAGACGCGGCCGGTGCTCGGCCTCGTGGACGGCGAGGTCATCGGCCTCGTCCCGTCGACCGGCGGCCCCACCACCGACACCGCCACCGCGATCGAGGACGCCCTGAACGCGCTGGCGCCCGGTCTGCCCGGCGGCGGTGTCGCGGTCGGTGTCAGCGGCACGGCCGGTGTTCCCGAACTGCGCGGAATAGTCGAAGAGGCCCGCCAGGCGCGCCGGTTGGCGGCCACCCGTCGCACGCGCGTCCGCGTGGTGCGGCACGAGGAACTCGCCACCCATCTCCTACTGCTGGCGAGCGTCCCCGACGATGTCCGGGAGATGTTCAAAGTGCGGCTGCTGGATCCGCTGCGCGCCTATGACAAGGTCCACGGCGCCGATCTCGTCCGGACGCTGGAGGCGTTCCTGCGATACTCGGGCTCGTGGACGCGCACCGCCGAAGAACTCCATTTGCACGTCAACTCGGTGCGCTATCGCATTCAGCGCGTCCAGGATCTGACCGGACGTGACCTGTCGCGCCTGGACGACCAGGTCGATTTCTTCCTCGCCCTTCGACTCAGGTAGGCACAGATGGTGAACGGACGCGATCACGACCGGCCATCCGGACGATGGCGCGAGACGATCGACGCCCTCGCCGCGAGCCTCGCCGCCCACCTCGGCCAGGAGGTGACCGTGGTGAAGGCGACCGAGCACGGTGACGCGTTCTCCTGCCTCGTACGTGGCCCGAAGCCGTCCGGGCCGACCCTCCAAATGGCGTGGGAGGGCGTCCTCGGCATGGACTATTACGAAGGAAAGCCCGACATCAGTGTGTCGCTGTTCCTCTACAGCCGAGGCCGCCGCCTCCGCCTCGACGACCAGCCCGGCAGCTTTCTGGAAATCGTCTACGAAGGCCCCTTCGACGGCTCGGGAACTTGGCGCGACGAAGGCTGGCTTCAGGACGACCTCGGCGAGTTCGAGGGCCACGACCATTACGGCGGCTGATCACGAAACAGGGTTCAGGAGGTATGGCGGAGGACGGCCGGGACGACCGTGTCCCACGCCCGCCGTGGAATTTCGTTGCCCATCCCCGGAACGGTCAGCAGTTCGGCGCCGGGAATCTCGGCCGCCAGGGCCTCGCCGTTGCCGAGCGGGAAGAACGGGTCGTCCTCGCCGTGGATCACGAGGGTCGGCGCAGAGACGTCCTCCAGGCGCTCCCGCCAGCGGGGCCCGCTGTCGAGGGCGGCGAAGGCGACCGCCATCTGGTCGGCGCGGTGCGCCTTGCCCGGGTCGGGCGCGGCGGACGTCCGGTCGTAGATCCGTTCGATGTTCCCGCGGGACTCGGCCCCGTCGAAGGACGGTCCCGACAGGTGGCGGGCGTTGCCGGTCATGAAGGCGAGCACGGCGCCGCGGTCCGTCCAGTCGACCTCGGGCAGGTTCATGAAATGGGCCATCAGCTCGGGCGCGTGCTCGGGCAGGTCGTCGTCGTTCGGGCCGGGTGCGGTGGGCCTGGTGGCGATCAGCGTGAGCGTGGTGACGCTGGCGGGGTGGTCCAGGGCGAGGAGCTGCGCGATCCAGCCGCCGACGCCGAAGCCCACGACGTGCGCGGACGGCAGCCCGTGGGCGTCGAGCACGCCGGCGGCGTCCGCCACGAGGTCGCGGAGCGTGTGGCCGGGGGCCTCGGGGTCGGCGGGTGCGGAACGGCCGGTGCCGCGCAGGTCGTAGCGGACGACGAACCGGCGCGACGCGGCGAGGCGTCCGCAGAGGTCGTCGGGCCAGGTGAGCATCGTGTTGCCGATCAGCAGGACGGGCGCGTCACCCGGATCGCCGAACGTCTCCGCGCACAGTTCCACCCCGTTGGCCTTGATGAGCTTCTCCATGAAGGGTTGGACCGGCCGGGCGCCCGAAACTCATCCCTGCTGGGCGATGGCGTTCAGCGCCTCGGTGATGTTCGCTTCGGCGGCGTCCTTGCTGACGCCGAGATCGGAGAGGACGCCGTTGCCGTCCTCGAACTCCAGGAGGGCGAGGAGGAGGTGCTCGGTGCCGACGTAGTTGTGGCCGAGGCGGAGGGCCTCGCGGAAGGTCAGCTCCATGACCTTCTTGGCCTCCGCGTCGTAGGGGACGAGGTCGGGGACGTCGTCCACCTCGGGCGGGAGCGCGTCGGTGGCGGCCTGCCGGACGGTGTCGAGCAGGACGCCCTGCGCCAGGATCGCCTTGGCGGCCAGCGCTTTCGGCTCGGACAGCAGCCCGAGCACGATGTGCACGGGACGGATCTGGTCGTTGCCCGCCGCCTTGGCCTCGTTCATCGACGTCATGACGACGTCGCGCGCCCGCGCGGTGAACCGGGAGAACCCCTGGGACGGGTCGAGGTCGCCGGCCCCCTTCGGCACGAAGCGCTTCTGCGCGGCCTGCTTGGTGACGCCCATGCTCTTGCCGATGTCGGTCCAGGACGCGCCGGACCGCCTGGCCTGGTCGACGAAGTGGCCGATGAGGTGGTCGGCGACCTCACCGAGGTGCTCCCCGGCGACGACGGCGCTGGTGAGCTGTTCGAGGGCGTCGGTGTGGACCTTCTTGATGGCCTTGATCAGGTCGTCGAGGCTGACCTGACCGACCGGCTGTACGGGTTCGGTCATGCGTCAACCATAGGTTGACGATCCGACCCGCGTCAACCCGAGGTTGACGATCTCGTCCGCCGGGTCAGACCTCGGGGATGGTCGACGGGGCCGCGGTCGTCGGGGGCGGCGCCGGGGAGTTGGTGATCGTCGGGACGACCGGCCGGATCGGCTCCTCGTCCTTGGACCCCGAGTTCCACCACCAGAGCGCGAACGAGATCGCGAACAGCACGGCGATCCCGGCGAGGACCTGGACCACCGCCGCCCGATGGCTCCGCTCGCGGCTCCGCCGCGGGAACGGGATACCGCCGGGACGGGCGGTGGAGCGGGCGGTGG
>JBOHBY010000590.1:0-2148 GCA_050698635.1 Spirillospora sp. | reverse complement strand
GGGCCATGCCGGACGCGGCCGCCGCCGCGGAGCCCGCGAACACGAAAGGCAGCTCGCGGTGGGCCTCGTGCCAGGCGGGCACCGCCGTGTCGGCGGCGAGGACGGCGGTGTAGGTGACGACGGCCGGGCCCAGCGCGGCGGCCCCGGCGGTGGCCGCCCTGCCGAGACGGGGGAAGAGGCCGGTCACGTCCAGGACGGCCGCCGCGCCCACCACCGGACCGTAGGCGGCCAGCAGCCACGAGCCCATGCTCATCGGCGAGGTCGGCTTCACCACCCGCAGCATGTTGGCGAACCGCGCGGGGCGTCCGAGGTCGTGGACCAGCGCGGCCGTGGACCCGATGATCGCGGCCAGCGAGGAGACCTTCAGCGCCCGCGCGGCGGCGGGACGCCCGGTGAGCTGCGCGCCTGCCGCCAGCGTCGACCCGGCCCCGGCCAGGCCGCCCAGAAAGAAGTACGCGGCTACGTCGGACGCCTGCCAGACCGGCGGGTTCAGGATCGGCTTGCCGTAGTAGGACGTGAACTCGGCGTCCGGCACCATCGCCTTCTCAGCTCTGTGCTTGCCGCGCTTCACCGTCGTCCTCCCGCGCGGCCGTGGACGGCGAACACGGCGGCGATCCCGCCGAGGAGCGTCGCCGCCGCCATTCCCGCGTGCGTCCACATGGACGCCAGGTCGCGGGTGGTGACGACGGGGTCCGGTGGCAGCCCGTACACCTCCGGCTCGTCGAGGAGCAGGAAGAACGCGCCGTCGCCGCCGACGCCGTCGTCCGGGTCGTGGCCGTACAGGCGGGCGTCGTCGACACCGAGGTCGTGGAGCTGGTCGACGCGGAGCGCGGCCCGTTCGCGGAGCTCGTCCAGGGGGCCGTACTGGATGGAGTCGGTCGGGCACGCCTTCGCGCAGGCGGGCTCCATGCCCACGCCGATCCGGTCGTAGCACATGGTGCACTTCCAGGCCCGGCCGTCGCCCTCGCGCCGGTCGATGACGCCGTACGGGCAGGCGGGAACGCAGTACCCGCACCCGTTGCAGATGTCCTCCTGGACGACGACCGTGCCGAACTCGGTGCGGAACAGCGAACCGGTCGGGCAGACGTCCAGGCAGGCGGCGTTCGTGCAGTGCTTGCAGACGTCGGACGCCATCAGCCACCGCATATCCGTGCCGCCGTCGCCTGCTTCGGGGTTGACCATCGGCTTGTTCTGCTCGATGAACGCGACGTGCCGCCAGGTGTCGGCGTCGAGGCCCTGCGTGTTGTCGTAGGACATGCCGGTGAACTCCAGGCCGTCCTCGGGCACGGAGTTCCATTCCTTGCACGCGACCTCGCACGCCTTGCACCCGATGCACACCGAAGTGTCGGTGAAGAACCCCATCCGAGGCGGCGGTTCGGCCTCGGCGAGCAGGTTCCGTCCCACCAGGCCGCCCATCGCGGACCTCCCCTCGGTGCCGATCCTTCCGTGATCCGACTTCCCGGAGGCGCGTCCCCTACACCTGACGGCGGTCTCACCCGTCCGACAGGGACCGCCACTGGCGTTCGGCGGCGGGACGCCACGCGTCATGGCGTTCGCGCGCGAGGGCGGCCGCCTGCGCGCCGCTCCAGTCGTCCGGCAGCAGCTCCGCCGGGAGGCCGGGGTCGACGAGCGGGAACCGGCGCCATTCCTGGACGAGCCTGGTCAGCACGACGAACGTGCCGGAATCGCCAGTGGGGCTCAGTTCCTGGACGGCGCGGAGGAAGTTCGCGTAGGCGAGTTCGATCTCGTCCAGGTCCCAGGCCCGCCCGGCCACGCGCCGCGCCTCGGACAGGTCGCCGAGCCGCCCGACGAACAGCGTGGACGTCTCCGCCACGCCGATCTCGGCGAGGACCTCGCGCACCTCGGCCTCCCGGTCCGGATGCGGGCTGACCCACACGCCGGGGGAGAGGTTGCCGAGCCCGCTCCAGGCGAGCCGCGTGCGCAGCAGATGGCGGAGCCTGCGACTGGTCTCCGGAACCGTGGCGAGGACCACCAGCCACTGCCCGTCCCAGTCGCCGACCGGACGGCCGAACCCGCAGACCCGCTCCGCGCCGTCCGTGAGGAGCCGCACCCCGGACGGGGTGAGCCGCCACGCCGTGCGGCGGCCACGGCGCTCCCCGGCGAGCCAGCCCTCGGTGGCGCTGCGGG